>CAIWDQ010000147.1 GCA_903911455.1 uncultured bacterium | reverse complement strand
GGTCATAATCATATTTTATATAATTATTGGAATCTGTACACTTTCCATTAGAGCAAAAAATATAATTATGAGATTTTGTGAATTCAACAACAACATCTGGATTGGTAGTACTTTTCCATTTACCAATAATTGAATCAGAATAGTTGGGTTTCTTAAGACTATCAATACCACTAACTTTTGAATCAGAAGTGTTTTCTTTTTTTTGATTATTATTACACCCAACAATTGAGACTGCAATAATAATTAGACCTGATAATACCATTAACTTTTTCATTTGTTTTTTTTTAATTAATAATATTTTATAACGCATTTAGTAAGCCGCATATTGTTTATTTATGTTGTTTATTTTATCGGTGGACAATTTGGACAATTTAGACAATGTCCACATCGTCGTTAATGTCCACCGATATTTCAGAGAAAACTTACAAATTATTTATCATACCAAAAAGAAAAAAAGGATATCATTTAATTAAATATTTAATAAATGATGTATTTGTTATAAAAATATAGTATCTTTGGCATATGTTTACTAACAATAGATATTACAATAAGAATGTGAGCTGTAGTGTTTGATTTTAAACACTTAAGCACAATAATTATTAAACCAAGTTTCTTCAACAATTCTTTCTTTAGTCTGGTTATCCACGAACTTTATTTTAAGATTCCTACGATTTCTATCATAAAACCTTATTTATTTATTAAAAAATTCATCTTAATTAAGGAAAACGATGGGCTACTTTTTAAAAAGTGGGCATCTGGTCAAGTAACCAACTGGCAACTTTTAAAAAAGTGGGCACATGGTCGAGTGATCATCGGGCAACTTTTTAAAAAGTGGGCATCCGGTCGAGTGACCATCGGGCAACTTTTAAAAAAGTGGGCACATGGTCGAGTAACCATCGGGCAACTTTTAAAAAAGTGGGCACCCGGTCGAGTAACCATCGGGCAACTTTTTGAAAAGTGGACGTTGATTTTTTTATTTATAATTAAATTTTTTTAAAAATTGCATCATAAATAACTCATCAAAAAAAATATTAAAAAACTTAAACCAATAATAATAATAATAAAATGCAAAAACAAATACCAAAAACGGATGATAAACGCGAAGCATCGTTAACCACCGCAAAAAATAGAAAAGATGGAGCACTACCTGCTGATAATCCTTTTTCAGTAGCCAATTCGGCGGCTTTGGATATGCATGAGCCTTTGTTTAGAGCCAAACGAAACAACGTGAGCAAAGCCGAAGAAGCATCTCACGATCTGGTAAAACTTTTGGAAGCAGCTTTTATCAGAGGAACGAACATAGCTTCGCATAGTTTACAGATCGTAAATTTTATGATTATTAATGGGAAACCAAGCTGGACCATAAGTAGCCGAACTTTTTATGGATTGCCATTGGGTGGAAAACTGCCTCCAATGACTTCGCATCGTGAAATTATTCAGGCGCTTACTAATTTTATAAAAGGCGAAACCGACCATATCGCCGATGGAGGTATTGCCCTGAAAGACATTACTAAAGCAGATGCTGAAGCTGTGCTTGCTGAGATAAATGCTTTGTTGCAGTTGCTTGCTGATTCGAAAGAGGCAATTGTAGAAGCAAACAAAGAATTAGCTGCCGAGCGTACTGAAGTTGATGCTCTTATCCCACTCTTATGGAGTGATATTGAGCACAAAGCTCAGGCTTTAACTACCGGTGCTCGCCACGAATACGGGATATTGTGGGGTATGCAATTTAAAAATACAAAGGGTATTGGAATTGCAAATATAAGTGTTGAAGATGAAGACACTCACGAGAAACTTGCCGGTATCGACGTACGTTTGGGTTCGATCAACGGAAAAGAAGGCACCAAAATAGTTACCAATCTGCATGGCGAAGGAATATTAGAATCGCATAATTTAAAAGACACTTTTATTGTTGCCACAAACATTAGTTACGTTACTTCGGCCCGCCCAACCAAACTTATAGCAGGCGAAGAATTAACAATAGTAATCAAACTTAAAAAGAAGGATTTAGAAAGCTAATTTGGCTAGGAAGGCACTACAAGCTGTTAGATTGAGAATCTGACAGCTTGTATTCAATTATTAATTATAAAATCTCATAGTCTCCCCCTCTCTCGGTCTCTTAATCTTCAATTCTCTATTGCCTTTTATTCATAATTATTACTGGGATAATTATTAATTCCCTCTATTGCCTTTTGCCTATTGCCAATTGCCTATCTTTCCCACCTAAAAGTCTAAAAGCCTACAGCCTAAAAGCCTTCTTTCATTGCCTTTTATTCATAATTTATAATTCATAATTCATAATTCGTAATTGTTTCTTACCTTTGCAGTCTTAATTAAATGATTATTGTTAATAACAGTTATGGAAAATAAGTTGTTTGTTTATAATACGATTAGCAGAACCAAAGAAGCTTTTGAGCCAATAAATCCGCCATTGGTAGGCATGTATGTATGCGGCCCTACTGTTTATGGCGATGCACATCTGGGGCATGCAAGGCCTGCTATTACCTTCGATCTTGTGTTTAGATATCTTCAGCATCTGGGATATAAAGTACGTTATGTTCGTAATATAACCGATGTTGGTCATCTGGAAAACGATGCCGACGAAGGCGAAGATAAGATAGCTAAAAAAGCGCGCCTCGAACAATTAGAACCTATGGAAGTGGTGCAGTACTTTACTGATCGTTATCATATAAATATGAATCAGCTTAATGTATTGTCGCCAAGTATCGAGCCTCGCGCATCAGGTCATATTATTGAGCAAATTGAGATCGTAAAGAAGATAATTGAAAAAGGATATGCTTACGAAACCAATGGTTCTGTTTATTTTGATGTAGTAAAATATGATTCATCACATCATTACGGTAAACTGTCGGGCAGGATTTTAGAAGATCTGCTATCAAATACCCGCGCATTGGATGGTCAGGACGAAAAACGGAATGCTGCCGACTTTGCCTTATGGAAAAAAGCGGAGCCCGAACATATAATGCGTTGGCCTTCGCCTTGGAGCGACGGTTTTCCGGGCTGGCATATGGAGTGTTCGGCTATGAGTTGTAAATATCTAGGCGAGCATTTCGACATACACGGCGGTGGCATGGATCTTTTGTTCCCTCATCACGAATCGGAAATAGCACAATCAAATATTGCCAACGATAAAGAACCATGCAAATATTGGTTGCATAATAATATGATAACCATCAACGGACAGAAGATGGGAAAATCTTTGGGGAATTTCATTACTTTGAATGAGTTCTTTGCAGGAAGTCATTCTTCATTAGAAAAAGCATTTAGTCCTATGACGATTCGCTTTTTTATGCTTCAAACACATTACCGCAGCACCTTAGATTTCTCTAACGAAGCCTTGATTGCTTCCGAAAAAGGATTAAAACGTTTGATGCTTGCAATGGAAATCTTAGATAAATTAAAACCTTCAGAAGTTTCAACTACAGACATAAGTCAGCTCAGCAATAAATGTTACGAGGCAATGAATGATGATTTTAATAGCCCTCAAGTTCTTGCAAATCTTTTTGATACAGTTAGATTTATAAACGGAGTTAATGATAATGATGAAACTATTACTGCTGATGATCTTCAAAAATTAAAAGTAATATATACTACTTTTGTAATTGATCTTCTAGGTTTACGAAACGAAACAAATACAGATCAAATAGAAATTATTGATTCGTTAATGACAATGATTTTAAATACAAGAAATCTTGCAAAAATAAATAGAGACTTTGCAGTTTCTGATAAAATCAGGGCCGATCTAAATAAAATAGGCATTGCCGTTAAAGATAATAAAGATGGTTCTACTTGGTCATTTGGAATTTAATAAAGAGATTGTAATAAATCAATAATAATAATAGTATGAAAAATAAAGCGGTCATCATCATAAGTTCTCTCTTCTTTATGTTTGTGTTTGGATGTAATAATGATACCAAAAAGCCTCCAGTAGCAACTACCGAACCAGCTAAGCCTAAAGTTGTGATACCTGTATTTAATGCTGATACAGCATATAAGTTTGTTGATAAGCAAGTATCGTTTGGTTCAAGAGTTCCTAACTCAAAAGCACACGATAAATGTGCAGATTATATTATCAATATCCTTAAAGGATATACTAAAAATGTTACAGTTCAGGAGTATGTAGTAACTGCTTTTGATGGAACAAAATTAAAAGGTAAGAATATTATTGTATCCTTTAATCCTGATACTAACAACCGTATCTTTATAGCTTCTCATTGGGATTCGCGTCCGTTTGCTGACTATGATCCTGACGAAAAGATGCATAAAACTCCTATCCCCGGAGCAAATGACGGTGGAAGCGGTGTAGGTATCTTAATGGAGCTTACCCGATTATTAGCTGCAAAGAATCCTCCAATAGGTGTTGATTTTATTTTGTTTGATGTTGAAGATTACGGTGCACCTAATTGGGCTAAGTCTCAGAATGAAGATTCTTATTGTTTAGGCTCACAATATTGGTCAAACAATCCTCATAAAGCTGGATATATGGCTAAGTATGGTATTCTTCTGGATATGGTTGGCGCTCCAAATCCTACCTTCTCAATGGAAGCAACATCTATGTACTATGCTCCTGAAATTATGCGCTCTGTTTGGGAAACAGCTAAAAGAATAGGTTATGAAAAGTATTTTGTAACAGACCAAACTTCAGGTTTAATTGATGACCATCTATATATTAATAAGATTAAAAAGATCCCTACAATAGATATAGTTCATCATGATAACACTTCTAAGACTGGCTTCTACCCATTCTGGCACACAATGAAAGACGATATGAGTAACATTGATAAAAATACTTTAACACTTGTCGCTAATACTTTGCTAACAATTATCTATGAAGAAAACTAATATCCAGATAATGCATAGCTAAACAAAGTAATAATAACATATAAAAAGAAAAGCCTTCATCATAACGGTGAAGGCTTTTCTTTTATATATAACCATGATTTAAATTAGAGTATAATCTCAGGTATATCTCCTTCAATAATCAGAGTGCCTTCGGTGGCTGCTTTTATATCTTCAATGCTAACTCCGGGAGCTCTTTCAAGAAGTTTAAACCCCTTATCGGTGACTTCCATAACTGCTAAATCAGATACAATCTTCTTAACACAATTAACTCCTGTTAAAGGAAGCGTACATTCTTTAAGCAACTTGGATTGTCCTTCCTTATTGGTATGCTGCATTGCTACAATTATATTCTTTGCGGAAGCAACTAAATCCATAGCACCACCCATGCCTTTAATAAGTTTGCCCGGAACTTTCCAACTAGCTATATCACCTTTCTCAGATACTTCAAAAGCACCAAGAACAGTGATGTCAACATGACCTCCTCTTATCATTGCAAAACTTGTTGCAGAGTCAAAAAAGGAAGCACCCGGCATATAGGTAACGGTTTGCTTGCCTGCATTAATTAAATCTGCATCCACAGTTTCTTCAGTAGGGAATTGCCCCATACCAAGCAAGCCATTTTCGGAATGCAATATAACGTGAATGCCTTCGGGTACATAATTAGCAACCAATGTAGGGATACCTATACCGAGATTTACATAATAACCGTCCTTTAATTCGCGTGCGATAACTTGCGCGATTTGATTTTTGTCAAGTGCCATGTGGATTTATTTTGATAAGGTTAGTTTTTCAATTCTTTTCTCATAATTAACTCCTTGAAATATCCTTTGAACAAAGATTCCCGGAGTATGAATACAATTAGGGTCGAGTTCGCCAGCAGGAACAAGCTCCTCAACTTCGGCGATGGTAATTTTACCAGCCATAGCCATCATATTATTAAAATTATTGGCAGTATGTTTGTAAATAAGATTGCCATGGGTATCGCCTTTCCAAGCTTTAACTACAGCATAGTCGGCAGTAAGGGCATGTTCTAATAAATGCATCTTCCCATTAAACTCACGGGATTCTTTACCTATACCAACTTCAGTACCATAGCCGGCAGGAACATAGAAAGCAGGAATACCTGCACCACCAGCTCTTATCTTCTCAGCTAAAGAACCTTGTGGTAATAGTTCAACCTCCAGTTCTCCATTTAAAAGCTGTCTTTCGAACTCAGCATTCTCACCCACATACGAAGAAATCATCTTCTTAATTTGCTTGTTGCGAAGTAAAAATCCAAGACCGAAATCATCCACACCACAATTGTTGGAAATACATATCAAACCCTTGATATTAGTCTTAGACAACTCCATAATTGTATTCTCGGGGATACCACACAAACCAAAACCGCCAAACATGACCGTCATATTGTCTTCAATCCCTTTTATAGCTTCGTAAGCATTATTTAAAACCTTGTTCATAAATCTAGTTTTCTTTTTATTATTTTAATGAATGAAAGAAAAAGTATCTTGAGCTTTCATTAAAGCTACTTTATAATAGTTCATATTTATATTTAAATCAATATCCTTCGACTGGAAGTAATAAATCAGGTTCTCAGTGTTGAGATTTCCTACCATATCCTTATTAGACATCGGGCAACCACCCAGCCCAAGTATTACGGAGTCAAAACGACGACAACCATGTTCGTAAGCTGCATTCACTTTCGACTTCCACGAATCAGTAGTGGTGTGCAAATGAAAACCAAACTCAATATCGGGAAACATCGGAATGACTTCTTCAAATACATCGCCTATCATCTTTGCATTGCCCATGCCAAGTGTATCGGCTAAATCAATAATCTTAATCCCTAACTTCTGTAAATCTTTAATGGCTTTTATAATTGAATTGTTATTTTCGTCATCACCGTAAGGATTGCCAAAAGCGACGGAAAGATATACGATCATCTCCTTTTTATTGGCAACACATAGCTTGTTGACATCTTCAATTGTTAGAAGAGCAGCCTCGGGAGTTGTGTTTATATTAAGTTTAAGAAAAGTTTTGGAGCTTGAATAAGGGAAGCCGAGATATGTAATCTCATCATAAACCACAGCAGCTTCGGCACCGCGAAGATTACCGATAATTGCCAGAAGTTTGGTGTGAGTTGAAGTCATATCAAGCTTTGAAAGTACCTCTGCAGTATCTTTTAACTGAGGAATAGCTTTGGGCGAAACGAAACTACCAAAGTCGATGGTATCAAAACCAACCTTAAGCAGGGCATTTATATAATCTGCCTTTTGCTGAGCAGGTATATACTGTTCAATCCCTTGCATTGCATCGCGTGGACATTCGATTAGCTTGATCATTAACTTAGTTTTTAAAATTGCTAAAGCATTTTAGATTATTATAATTTAAACAACAATAAAATACTTTTGTTAGCTAATTACTAATTTTTACGAATTAAGAACAAGCATTAAAGCCAAAGGGTTTATACTTCTCAAGTTATTGTTTAGGATGAATATTCATTAGCTTGTATATTACTTTTAATTCATTAAATCAATCATAACTCAAAAATTATAGTTATTTTTGCAAAAGATTAATTAAATAACTATGCAGAATTTTTCAGGAAGTATCATATCAAAACTACCCGGACAGGAGACATCAATATTTGCCATAATGTCGGGATTGGCTAACGAAACAGGAGCTTTAAACTTCTCGCAGGGATTCCCTGATTTTGATATTTCTCCTAAACTTATCGAACTTGTTACTAAATACATGAATCAGGGATTTAATCAGTATGCACCTATGTTAGGGGTGCAAAGTCTGAGAGAAATGATATCAGAAAAAGTAGCAGCTACTTATGGTGCCGAATATCATACTGACAAAGAGGTAAATATTACTGCAGGTGCTACTCAGGCATTGTTTACGGCTATTACTTCTATCATCCGTGAAGGTGATGAAGCTATCATATTTGAGCCTGCTTACGATAGTTATGTTCCGGCAATCAGGCTTAATGGCGGAATCCCCGTGTTTGCTCAACTTCAAACTCCCGATTATCACATAGATTGGAGTACTGTTAAAAAGCAAATCAATCAGAATACTAAACTTATTATCATTAATACTCCTCACAATCCTACGGGTAGCGTGTTGAAAGAAGAGGATATGAAGATGCTTATCAAACTTACCCATAATACAGATATTGTTATTATTAGCGATGAGGTGTATGAGCATTTGATTTTTGATAATAAAAAGCACGAAAGCGTATGTTTGTACCCCGAACTTGCCGAGAAAAGTATAGTTGTATATTCTTTTGGTAAAACATTGCATGCTACAGGTTGGAAAATGGGTTATGTGCTGGCACCCGAAAATCTTATGAAAGAGTTTAGGAAAGTACATCAGTTTAATGTGTTTTCGTGCAATACTCCTGTTCAACATGCCATAGCTGAATACATGAAGGATAAGGAGAACTACATACATCTTCCCGAATTTTATCAAAAGAAAAGAGATTACTTTGTAGATAGTATTAAAGACTCAAGGTTTAAGATTATCCCATCTTATGGTACTTATTTCCAGTTGTTGGATTATAGTGATATAAGTGATGAAAAGGAAACTGCTTTCGCCATAAGAATGACTAAAGAGTATGGTTTGGCATCAATACCTGTATCTCCATTTTATCATAAAGCAACAGATAATAAAACCCTACGTTTTTGTTTTGCTAAAAAAGAAAAAAACTTAGATAAGGCAGCAGAGATTTTAAATAAGATCTAAAGAGAAATGTCTTGAGTACTTGGAATACTTAATGCCAATAGGCATTAGGAAATAGGCAATAGTTAAGATGTGTATAAAAATATAAGAAAGAAAACTTGCTAGAACCCTGTCAATTTATACATGGCTAGTGATTCCATTCCTTAAATAATTTATTATTGCTTTATTAAATAAAAATCTATTGTTTATCCAATTAATGTTTGTAATATTGCAGCCTCTAATATTGAGAAAACATACATCTAATACTAAAAAAGAATAATAGGAAATATCGCTCGTACGAGTCGCACTACAAATCTGACTAATCTCTTTTATCCACCGGTCACGGGAAAATCAAGTAGTAATATTTGTAAGGCGCCCCCAAGTTCATATCTTAACTTTCATTTATCATACCAAAAACATTCTAGCAATAGCTTTATGTTTTTTAATTATTGCTTTGCGCAAAATGATTGTAAAGGTCAAAATCCTGTGGATGCCTCCAACATTTTGGCTGATGCTATTCCGAGCGCTGGTAATGCCTCCAACATTTTGGCTGATGCCATTCCGAGCACTGGTAATGCCTCCAACATTTTGGCTGATGCCATTCCGAGCGCTGGTAATGCCTCCAACATTTTGGCTGATGCCATTCCGAACGCTGGTAATGCCTCCAACATTTTGGCTGATGCCATTCCGAGCGCTGGTAATGCCTCCAACATTTTGGCTGATGCCATTCCAAGCGCTGTAGTCACCTCTTATTATTTTGTAAATACTACATATAGTACTACATATCATTTTATTGCTTTCGCAGATATAAATAATCTTATAAAAAACAGACTAATAATAACCCCTAAGCCGGAAATCGGCTAAGCGGTTAGCATAGAAGTTTATAAATCAAAAAAGATTGTTATACCTAACAGGAGGAAAAACCTGTCAGGAGGAATTTCAAATCACCAAATCACTAAATCGCCAAATTCTTAATTCTCTTAGTCTCTCCATCTCTCCCTCACTTAGTCTCTTCTAATCGCCAGATAAGTTTCTTGCCAAAGCCAAGTCGGTTGTCAGTCATCTTAATAAAGTCGGGCATTATTCCCCATAAGGTAGTCTTCATAAGTGCAGCAACAGGGAATTTCATTAGATATGCCTTCTTTGCTGTACTTAGTTCTTTGCCTGCCAATTCTTTAATCTCTCCTGTAAACTGTATGCCTCTTATCTTACCAATAACACTTGTTTCTAAAGCAATAGCTCCGGCAACATACGATTGGTCTACAACATCCATGATATGTTTAGTAGTTTTGTCGGATGTAAATACAAACATATTCAAGGATTCAACATAAACATAAAAACAAGTGGATGTATAAGGTTTATTATTATTAGATGTGGCTAAAGTAAAAATATGATGTTCGCGGATGAACTTAATCATCCTTTCGTCAACTGGATTCATGAAGTAAAATTTAGGTTATTTTTTTATTAACATATTAACGGCAATCAGGATAAGAGCCACTGCAAATATCTTCTTCATCTTTTCGGGCGAGATATTTAAAGCTATCTTAGAACCAAAATAACCTCCAATAAAAAAAGCAACTGCAATTATAGCAGCATATTTAATGTTGAGCTGTCCGGCTTTATAATAATTATAACAAGCCAAAAAACCTACAGGTGGCAACATCACTGCCAGACTTGTACCTTGAGCAGTCTGCTGACTTAATCCCATAAAATAAATCATGGCAGGTATCATTATAACACCTCCGCCCAATCCGACCATACCCCCGAATATACCTGCTGCCATACCTATAGCAAGTAAAATAAATATATCGCTCATATCTTTACTCATATTTAATTATTAAAAATCTAAACTTAATGAAAAATAAAATACAGGAGGAAGAACTATCCCATTCTCAACTCCCCACGCCCAGTCGGCACGCATAAAATAACCAAACAGGCGCGACCGTAACCCAAAACCAAAGCCATCAACAATAGGTTCAATGTTTTTTTCAAGAGTAATAGTAATAGGATTTCCGGGTATAACATGTGTGAACAATGAATTATCTTTAGCCCATGGACTATTACCTGTCCATGCACTCCCTATATCATTAAATCCAATGATCTGGAAGTTGTTTAAGAAGTCGGACTTAATCGGTTTCTTCGAAAGATATCTGAAAATAGGGAAACGCAATTCGCTATTTATAACAGCAAAACTATTACCATTACGTATATTCTGAATAAAACCTCTCATGTTAGTAGCAAGAGTCTGATAAGAGTAATTCTGATTGGTTGCAATGTTAATATCATTATTAAAACGAGGGAACAACCAGTTGTCGACACCACCAAGATAATAAATAAGTTTGTTTTGACCGAAAGAGGTGCTTGCCGCAAATCTATTAGCAAAGATAAACGACTTATTTATCTTTAGATAGTTACGATAATCAAATCCTACTACAAACAGATTCCTTTTATCATTAATTACCGATTGATAGTACTCGCCCCATAACTTATATCTTGTGCCATAATAAAGATTTAAACCTATGTTTCGGGTATTATCAAAAATATATTCACCCTTTAGGCCGGCTCTGTACGAATTGTTATCTGGCATCTTAAGATTGGCAATATCTCTGGTTGATAGAAATACTTCTTTATCGTTACGAATAAAAACAGTTCCTTTAACACAACTTACGTTACTAAAAGGCCATTTAAGTATATAAAAAGCTTCGTTAGTATATTGTTTTGAATCATAAAAAAGAGTATAATTATCTAACGCTTGACGGTGAAGAATAAGTTGTCTGTCCAAACGATTCTTAAGGTTCTCGAAACTTATGAGATATTCAAGATTATCAAAGTTGAAAGAGAAACGTAGCCCGCCAGTTATACGATAATCTTCCATCATATCAGATAAACCTATTTTAAAAAGAAAGTTAAGGCCAGGGTTTAAATAAATAGGAGAACCACCACCTGAGAATTGCTGATAATTTGCATTAAGGAAACTAAAATCAATTTGTGATGTGACATCATTGATAGAATACTGAACATTGTAAGTACGTTGAAGGTTAGCAACAAAAGCGGGATCGTACATATCAGTATTTGAAGCAATAGATGAATCCCCAAAATTAACTTTGATAAAGGTCTGCTTATCGAATTTATAGTTATCAATATCAACCTGTGAAGTATCTTGCTTTAGTTTAATATCAGAGAAATGGACATTTACCAATCCCTTCTTCTTCACAAAAAGTGGAGAATCTTTTTTAGAAGCTGTATCTTTCTTTACAACCTCTTTTGCTACCAATAAGCTTTTAATAAATGGAGTATTATCCAGCTTAGCTTCACTAAGTTTCTTTACAGGAAGCTTATCCTTAACAAACATTTTGTAAACACCATCAGTATAAATAATCTCCCCAACTTTCCTTGCTTTGGTATTAATATCGTGCTCAATAATATTCTGTCTGTAATTAGTAATAGGATAAGAAGTAGTTACATAGCGATAATGCACAACAGTATCTATATGGCTAATCACACTATCGATTCTAGCAATATATCTGTTAGTAATGCCATTTTGATCACTTAAAAATGTAATATAATTATTCTCATATTCCATCGGAAAGCTTTCGTCAGCAAGAGGAGTTTTGGTAAGTCTTCTTAATACTTTACTTTTTTTAGCATAATCATAAATAAAAATATCTTTATTAGTATTGTATTTTGAAGTAACAGGAGGATCAAATACTAAACTGTCGTTAAGACGAGTTGAACTAAAGATAATCTCTTTTGAATTGTTTATAAACCTTGGGTTAAGGTCATCATAAATATCTCTTGTAATTTGCTCTGACGAATGCGAAGCAGTATTGTAAACAAAGATATCGGATTGCCCGTTCTGAACTGCCGACATAACTATCAACTGTCCGTTTGATGAATAAGAGAAATGAAGGACTTTGTCGAAGTGCTCAAGTAAAATCTTTTCAAAAGTCTTTTTATTAACATCATATTGATACATGAAAATTTGTCCTTTTGACTCAATAATTATTGATAAGATCTCTCCTGTAGGATGCCAGGCGAGCAAAGGATATGAATAGTCGGTTTTATCATCAAGCTTATGCCCCGACTTCATAATCTTTTTATTATTATTCTTAACGCTATTATATATCCATACTTTATATTTCCCCATCTCATTACTTACGTAAGCTACATTCTCCCCATCAGGACTTAACTTTAAACGATTGTAAACTCTTTGCTGCTTTATTTTTTTTATTATAGGATTCTCAATAGGTAAATCAAGGTTACTGGCTTGAGCATATTTTGCTTTATAGAAATTGATCCACTCATCCATAATTGCGGTATATGACAAACCTAAAACATATAGAAAACCAGTCTCAATATTACGACTTACGCGAGACATATATACTATACTTGATATGTTTTTCTCACCATATTTCTCTGCAATAAATCTCCAGAAAGAATGTCCTGCATTAATTGCATCTTCACCTGTTAGCCTGTAGAAATCTTCGTAACGTTTTGATAGAATCCCATCTCTAATCTTATTATCAATACTTGTGTTCCACCCTAATGAAACATATGCCACTAAACCATCCAAGTACCAACTTGGAATATTTACTGTCGTACTATTTTTTATCTGTGCTAAAAGACTAGTGCCATATATCATATGGTTTATGGTTACTTCGGCAATACCTGCACGAATTTGTCGTTCAAAGTCAACATAATCACCATTAAAATACAGGAAGATCTTATTGCCCATTATTCTTGTAACTCCACCTGTATTATAACTTTCGTTACTAATATAGCCTATATTACTTTGCTTTAAGTCAGATAACTTATTAAAGATAACAAACTGGATTTTATCTTCAGATTCAAAGTCAAGTTTAGATTGTATTTCTTTAAAATGTTTTAAAGTATAGTCAGCTGTGAAGTTAGCTAATTGTTTGCCCCCTGGATAAAAATAAACATCAAACTTCTCGTAACGATAAAATGTCCAGAAGAAATCTTTGTATTGTACCCTGTTTTTACCAAAGTCTAATTGAAAGCCACTATAAAACTGAGCATTTAAACTCATCCCAATGCAGCAAAGGATCACTATAATGATCTTTTTTATAATATGCTTTGTTAGAGTATTGATGATAATCATATATATTGCTTATTTATGCTAGTTTGATAATAACTCTGCTAAATTAGTACTTTTAAACGTAATGGAGTGTCAATTTCTTATTAAAATATGATTATTTATAATAAT
>CAIWDQ010000146.1 GCA_903911455.1 uncultured bacterium | reverse complement strand
ATGTAATAAATAAAAATATTTGATTTATTACATAATTTAATTCTTATCATAATGTATTATATCAAATTTTCTAGTACTTTTGTGCAGTGTTCTAGAAAAAGGATATCTAATATTTATTTTAATAGTTTTACTTTGCTGTTCAAAACAAACTATTATACTTGATGTTTAATAAAAAAGACATGGTCTTTAGATTATATGGAAAAAAACAACGATTTTCACAATTTCAAAATACTCACTATCTACTCAACTGTAGCCTATTTGGTTGCGTATGTTTTAGTTTATCTATCTTATAATATTGTAACAGGTCTGGTAGGTAGATTTTACGACATAAAAACTATATTAGTACAAAATAAATTATTTTTTATTACTCCTGATTTCTCTGCTTTATGGAATTTTGATTCTGCATTTTATGTTTTCTCGTTAGGGACTGTTTTCTTATTTATCATCTTTTTCGTTATGTTGGCAGTATATAAACACTATCAATATAAAGAAAGCATAAAAAAAATATTTCTTTTCTGGATTGTCTTACACTGCATCAACAGAGCATCAGGGTCATTTATAATTGGGACAATTTTCCATCTATATTATTCAAATGTAGTATTATACTGGTTATTTGTAGGCAGAACTTATAGAATCCTTTTATTTATACTAGTTTCTCTATTTCTCTTTTTTATTGGTGGAGCTACAACCAAACCAATGTTACTATCAACAATGAAATTTTCGTTTGTCGAAGAACTTAAAAGGCACTATTTTGTTTTACATCAAGCAATTTACCCCTGGTTTATTTCCAGTATTATTTTAATAATAGTTCATATCCCAAAATATGCATATACTGAAAATTTCTTAAGCATAACTATGCTAGTTCTTTTATTCCCTTCATTTTTCAATCACATTGATGTTTATTTAAAACTACCTGAATATGACGATGAACTCCCAGCTTATAAAATACCGTGGAAATATATTATTTGGGGCTTAATAATTATCGTTACCTTCAGAGTTGGGTTGCATTTTGGTATAGCTTTTTAATTATTCAAGAATTCAATTATTCAAAAATTCAAAGATTCAAGAATTCAATATCAATTATCTTTTCAACATTAGACATTTCAAACTCCAAACTCAAAACTTATTTTATCCACTGATATTCACTGATTAAATAACACTGATTAAACACGGATAAATTCAATTATTTAAAATTCAAAGATTCAGCTGTTCTATTATTCAATTGTTCCATTATTCAAGTATTCAATAATTCAATTGTTCCATTATTCAAGTATTCAATAATTCAAATATCAATTATCTTTTCAACTTTAGGCATTTAAAACTCCAAATTCCAATCTCATTTTATCCACTGATATTCACTGATTAAATAACACTGATTAAACACGGATAAATTCAATTATTTAAAATTCAAAGATTCAACTGTTCTATTATTCAATTGTTCGGCGTAATAGACAAAATAGTTGGTCGTACTTATTCAAAACTGTTATTATTGATAGCTTTGCACTATTTTGAAAATTATGAATAAAAAGTTGTAATTATTGTGGTTCAAAAATAACTCAAAAATATGGATTTCAAAATGGGAAGCAAAGGTTCAAATGTTATATTTGTAAAAAAGTATTTATAGCTAAAAGTGGGAAAACAGATGAAGAAATCTGGAACTTTTACACTAAGGGCAAGCAAACTTATACTCAATTAGCACAACAAGAAGGATGTTCTATTCGAACTATTCAACGAATTATTGATAAGTTTAGTTTACAACAGAACCAGGTTCACCCAAGATCAGTAATAGTATTAATAGATACAACTTACTGGGGAAGAAACTTTGGTGTCATGTTGTTTAAAGATGCAATAACGGGAGAAAATCTGTATAAGAGATATGTCAAACACGAGACTATAATGCTTTACAGAGAGGGCTTTGAAGTGCTTTTCAACTTAGGTTTTATTATAAAAGGGATAGTTTGTGATGGGAAGAAAGGTTTATTACAAATGTACCCAGGCATTCCTACTCAGATGTGCCAATTTCACCAAAAACTTATCATAAGAAGATATCTTACAAAGAAACCAAAGATGCAAGCTAGTATAGAATTATGGGAACTTACTAAAATACTTACAAAAACAGATAAAGAAAGCTTTGTAGGTGGATTAAATCAATGGTATGATAAATGGCAAGAATTTTTAAACGAAAGAAGTTCTGCAACCTTTAATAAGAAGTCAGCTTACAAACACAAACGATTAAGAAGTGCATATAACAGTTTAAAAAGAAATCTTCCATATCTTTTTGCTTGGTATGATTATTATGAGTTAAATATACCAAATACAACAAATGCTATTGATGGACATTTTTCTGATTTAAAGAATAAATTAAGGTGTCATAATGGACTTACTGAAGAAAGAAAAAAGAAGTTTATTGATGGGTTTTAAAAGGTATAAAAGCGAATATATATTATAAATAAAAAGAGAGTATCATATTGAATACTCTCTTTTAATATATTTCCGCTTCAACTTATACCTGACGAGTTGCTCCCCAGCAGAGCTCGTTTACCATTCAGTTGAACTAACAAAAGTAATAGATATCAAAATAGATATGACGAAAAGTGAAAAATAAAAACCAACTATTTTGTCCATTAGAGCAAATTGTCTTTAAAAAACCAACTATTTTGTCTATTACACCAATTGTTCCATTATTCAAGAATTCAAAAATTCAATTGTTCCATTATTCAAGTATTCAAGAATTCAATATCAATTATCTTTTCAACATTAGGCATTTCAAACTCCAAACTTAAAACTTATTTTATCCACTGATATTCACTGATTAAATAACACTGATTAAACACGGATAAATTCAATTATTTAAAATTCAAAGATTCAACTGTTCTATTATTCAATTGTTCCATTATTCAAGTATTCAATAATTCAAATATTCATTTATTCAATCATACTCTTCTCCTACACTTCCGACACTTAAATAACAGATGATTCATGATAATTCTTTCTAATAACTCTTCTCATTAATTCTTAATTTTCTTTTCTCAATTCCTAATTCTTAATTCTTAATTTAACCCAGATTACGCATTAAGATATTAAAATGTCATTACAAATATCGAAATGTCAATTAAATAAGCTACTTTTT
>CAIWDQ010000145.1 GCA_903911455.1 uncultured bacterium | reverse complement strand
TGTTATACTTGCCTTTTTTGGTTTCTTAAGAGCCAGAAATATTGAACCATCTACACCTCGTAAAATTGCTATCGGTATGGGTATTGCTGCAGCAGGATATTTATTAATGGTAGTAGGATCAATGGGAGTACCTACAAAAGCAGAACTAACAACAATGGGTGGTTTGGCAGATGCACAAAGAGTAACACCAATGCTATTAATTGGAACTTACTTTATTTTAACAGTTGCTGAATTATTTATATCTCCATTAGGGATATCATTTGTATCAAAAGTTGCTCCTCCAAAATATCAGGGTATGATGCAAGGTTTATGGCTATGCGCAACAGCAATAGGTAATTCATTATTATTTATAGGTGCAATTTTCTACAAGAGTATTCCTATATCATTAACATGGACAATCTTTGTAGTTGCTTGTTCAATATCTATGATCACAATGTTCTTTATGCTTAAATGGCTTGAAAAAATAGCTAAATAATAAGCTTAATATCTTACAATAAAATAAAAGGCTGCCTTATCTAGGTGGCCTTTTTTATTTTAAGTTGTAGCTATAGTATTAAGATTATTATTATAAGAATAAATTACAAGTTATATTGTTAACAAACTAGTTTATAAGATTTATCATTCCTTTCAACAGGAATTATATTTATACTTATAGATAAAGTTTATCTATGAATAAAAATAGTCTCCAAAGGAGCATATTCTATCTACATGCTAGCATGTAGACTCTATTTGCTTTCAGGGAGACTCTATTTGCTATCTAGAAGTATCTTTTTGCTATCTAGAAGTATCTTTTTGCTATTAAGAAGTATCTTTTTGTTGTCAGGAAGATTCTTTTTGCTGTCAGGGAGATTCTATTTGCTATTAAGAAGTATCTATTTGCTAATATTGAGACTCTTTATGTAACGCGAAAGCATTTTTATACAAAACTCTTTATAAAACAGGATACTATATTATTAATAAATACAATAATCTTCTTAATAAAAATAATCATTATCATCATAAAAATAAATATCATCATAAAAATAATCATCTTTATAAAAATAAATAAAAACATCATAATAATAAAAACAAAAAAGGCCATCATTACGACGGCCTTCTTACATTAATTAAACAAACTTATTATTATGAAATAGTTATTTGCCTTGCAGGCTTTTCTTTGGCTTCTTCCCTCTTTGGTATTTCAATCATCAAAATACCATCCTTGTAAGTAGCATTTATGTTTTCGCTGTCGACCATATCAGGTAAACCAAACGAACGTTTAAAACTACTGTAGCTAAACTCTCTTCTTGTGAATTTTTCGTTACTCTCTTCAGAATTTTCTTTCTTTTCTGTAGATAAAGTAAGGGTTTTGTTGTGAAGATCTATCTTAAAATCTTCCTTACTTAATCCGGGAGCAGCTACATTGATCTTGAAATCGTCTTTGCTTTCTGTAATGTTTACAGCGGGCATGTTGTAGTTAGTTGTAGTTGCAAAAAAATCCTGTAAAAGATCTTTCCCAATATATTCATTTGCTGAACCTGGCAAACAACTGTGTCTTCTAATCATTGGTATCATATTATTTCCTCCTATTTTTTAATTGTTATTATTTAATTTTACTGATAGGAGATTCTCAATCTTCATGCCAAAGAAAAAATACTGACAAAATGTCAGGTTTTATGTAAAAATGTATGATTTTTGAAGAAAAATGCTGACAAAATGTCAGGCTATATTAACGAAAGTAATAAACGGATGTTAAGATAAGACACAATTAAGCCAACAATAACAAGGGTTATGGTGGTTGATTTAACATTTACATACTTACCCATCACTTTTTTGGAAGAAGTAAGATATACCTGTAGAAAAATAGTTAAGGGTAATTGCAAACTCAAAAACATTTGCGATATAATTAAGCCTTTAAAAGGGTCTCTTACTAAATAAATAGAAAATAATGCAATAAACAATGAAATAGCTACACCAATACGCGAATGATTATCCTTAAGATCATAAGGTTCGCCATACATACCTGCAAAAATAGAAGCACCTGCCATCCCAGAAGTTATAGTAGAGGCAATACCTGCAAACAGCAAGGCAACAGCAAATACAACACCTGCATTATTACCAAGTAAAGGTGTTAACATATTCTTAGCTTCCTGTAATTCGGTTACATGTAAGCCATGTTTAAAAAAAGTTGAAGCTGCAAGCAATATCATGGCACTGTTAATAGCCCACCCTACAATCATCGAAAACAAAGTATCAATAAACTCATAATCCATTGTCTTCTTGATATGTTTTTCGTCGCATAAATTATGTTGACGGCTTTGTATAATCTCTGAATGTAAATACAGATTGTGTGGCATCACGACAGCCCCTAGAACACTTAATATTATAAGCATTGAACCTTGAGGAATAGTTGGTTTAACCCAACCAATAGCAGCATCAGTCCAGTTGATATTTACTAAAGTTAATTCATAAATAAATGAGATTCCTATTATAGAGACAAAAGCAATGATCCATCTTTCAATCTTGCTGTAAGTATTAGTCAATAGCATTATAAAAACAAAAACAGCAACCAGTATAGCACCAATAGCAATAGGAATCCCAAACAACATGTCCAATGCAATGGAAGCTCCTAATATCTCGGCTAATGAAGTAGCTACCGAAGCCATCATGGCAGTAATTAGAATTGGTTTTGAAACCCAACGAGGAGTATGAATTGTAGCGGCTTCTGATAAACATAAACCTGTTGCAATGCCTAAATGGGCAACATTATGCTGTAATAATATCAACATGATTGTTGATAAAGTAATCATCCAAAGAATAGTATAACCGTAATCACCACCGGCAGCAACGTTAGAAGCCCAGTTGCCCGGATCAATAAAACCGATGGTAACTAATAAGCCCGGACCTATATATTTAATAATATCCAAAGCCCCATAACGTGGCTTATGATCAGGTTTATCAATATTTTTTAGAAAATTCTTAAAAAGCATTAGTTGGATTCTCTATTGTTGTGTAAACTCCTTAAAAGAGCTTTTCAAAAGTATTAAATACTTTATTATTATTAAAAAAAATAGCTGTCAATATTTAAAATTGACAGCTAAATATTTTATTAATCTTTATATAGTTTGATTAATATCAAAGGCTTCAAGATTCTCAGCTACACGTTTTAAGTACATTCCACCCATTGCTCCATCAACCACTCTATGATCGTAAGCAATTGACATAATCATCATGTGACGGATACCAATAGTATCGCCTTGAGGTGTCTCAATAACAACTGGTTTCTTCTGAATTGCACCTACTGCTAATATAGCTACCTGTGGCTGATTAATAATAGGAGTACCAGTAATTGAACCAAAAGAACCCAGATTAGTAATTGTGAAAGTACCTTCCTGAATTTCTTCAGGGTTAAGTTTATTTGAACGAGCTCTGTTAGCAAGGTCATTAACTGTTTTTGAAATGCCTAATAAATTCTTTTGATCAGCATTCTTTATAACCGGAACAATAAGGTTTCCATTAGGTAATGCAGTTGCCATACCAATATTAATGTTTTTTCTAAGGATAATTTTAGTACCATCAACAGAGGCATTAATGCCAGGATAATCCTTTAAGGCTCTTGCTGCAGCTTCTATAAAGATAGGAGTAAAAGTAAGCTTTTCCCCTTCCCTTTTCTCAAAACTAGCTTTCATTTTATTGCGCCACATCACGATATTTGTCATGTCAACTTCAATAAATGAAGTAACATGAGGTGAAGTATGAACCGACATAACCATATGATCAGCAATTAGCTTACGCATACGATCCATCTCAACGATCTGATCACCGGTAGATGAAACTACTTTAGGTGTTTCGGGAATAATTGGCTTAGGTGTTGCTTTAACTTCGGGTGCTGCTCCTCTTGTTTTAATATAGTTAAGAACATCATCCTTAGTTAATCTACCGTCTTTGGCCGAACCTTTTACATTTTCTAATTCTGATAAAGGAATGCCTTCTGTTTTAGCAATACTTCTTACCAATGGAGAAAAGAACTTGTCGCTGCTATCGTCAACCGGTTTAGTTTCTTCCTGAATTGTATTTTCAATGAAAGGAATGGTAACAACCTCAGCAGGTTTTTCTTCTGCTTTAACCGGAGTATTTATGGTATCAACTTCTTCATTAGCAACCATAGCAATTACAGTTCCAATTGGGACGGTATCGCCTTCGATATAAAATTTCTTTATGAGTTTACCAGTAATTGGTGATATTATCTCTGAATCAACTTTATCTGTAGCAATCTCGGCGATAGCTTCATCTTCATTAATCATATCGCCCTCACTTTTAAGCCATCTGGTAATGGTGGCTTCTATAATGCTTTCTCCCATACGGGGAATAAGTATCTCTGCTTTTGCCATTTTATTTTAAATATTTCGTTACGTTATAAACAGATTCATAGTTAAAATGTTTTGATTTTTTAATAATGGGTTAAAAAGAGGCTTTTAGGGGTTTAGACTTTTAGACATTTAGGAAAAAGAAAACACTAAGCTTATTCTTATTATAATTCTTTTAATATTAATCTCTTCTATACATCATTTTAATACATAAGTAGCTTTATTTTAGTTTGATGATAAGAATATTTTCAATATTTTGTATGGTCGATTTAAAAGTGCGATCGCCTAAATACTCAGTGCGATCGATAAAACTAACAGTGCGATCGATAAAACTATCAATGCGATTACCAAAATACTCAATGCGATTACCAAAATACTCAATGCGATTGAATAACTATCACTGCGATTGCCAAAATACTCAGTGCGATTGATAAAACTATTAGTGCGGGCGACAAAACTATCAGTGCTGATGAATAAATTAAGAGTGTTCTTGAAGTTTTTTATGTTTCAGTTTAATCTCTTAAATTATTTATTCTTAATTTATATATTGTTTAAATCTGATTTAGAAGACAATTCTTCTAAATTAAAGATAATATACCATACTTTTTATCCTAAGAAAAATATTTTAAGATAAATAAAAATAAGAGTTAGAATTAATTACTTTTGCATATAAAATATCAGTATATAAATATCGAACAAATGAATATTGAAGAACTAAAAACTCATTATCTAAAGATATATTCTGACTTTAATAAAAGAGGGTTTAGATATAAAATGAGTATTATGGGCACATTAGTCCCTGCATTCATTTTTAATATCTATAAGTTTTATGGTAGAAATCATTATATTGATTTTCATAATCAACACACAATCACCTTTATTATATTAATAGTTATCGGAACAATTGTTTTCTTTGGAGTTAATCTTTTAGTATTAGATTCAATGACTTTTATAAGCCAGAGAAAGGTTGTTACAATAAAAAACAACTTTAAACATGATCTTCGTTCTATTATTGAAACGGAGATCCCTGAAATTATAGATTATATATATTATCAGAAAATACATCCAAATACATTCTTTTCTTCAGGCTTCTTTAAATCAAGAAATGATGAGTATTTAGGTGATGATTGGATGAAAGGGATGTATAAAGATGTGAGTTTTGAGTTATGTGAACTATGTGTTTATAAAGTTTATAAGAAAACCTTTAATGGTATATTTGTTCATCTGACTTTTGATGAAGATAAAGTAAACAGAAAGCTATCTATTAATGATTTTGATGAAGAAACACAAGAAATAATCACTCAGTTTATGAATACTTATAATGCCGAAATAAGTATTTCGAATGTTGATTATAAAATGTATATGTTAGTTAGAATTAAAGGTATCTTTTTCGAAAATAAAAACGAGAATTCAATTCTAAAACTTGATAAAGATTTAAATATGTTGAAAGATTTAGTTAAGATTACAAAACAAGTTATTGATTACAGATAAGAAAACATTTCACATTTTTCTTTAAATAAAGATATAATTAAAGAAAAGAAGAAAACATATTTATTATAACATATAAAACCATAATAACTTTAGCTTATTTTGTCAGTATTAATAATACCTAACTTAATATAGATCGGGCGGATCTTAGACTTGATCATTGGAAGTTTATAAGCAAATATAACTGCACCGATTATACATGTTATTCCACCAATCAAAATAGTGTTGGGTGCTCCAATTACACTTGTCATTGATCCAGCGAATAGACTACCAAATGGAGCAGTCCCCATAAATGCCATGGTATAAAAACTCATAACTCTTCCTCTTTTATCATCATCAACAATAGTTTGTAAAATAGTATTACTAGCTGCAATCTGTATCATCATACCTAGGCCTGCAATTGCAAGTAATACTAAAGATAATAGAAAGAATCTTGATAATGAAAATGCAATGAGTCCTATTCCAAAAGTTGCTGCTGCTATTGGGATGATCTTACTAAGACCTAAAACACTTTTTCGGGAAGCAAGATAAAGAGCTCCAGTCAAAGCCCCTACACCTGAAGCTGCCATTAAAAAACCAAATGTATGCGCACCTCCATGTAATATTTCTTTTGCAAAAACTGGCATAAGCACCGTGTATGGCATTCCCATGAAACTAACCATAGCTAGTAATATTAATAAATATTTAATCGGTGCAAAACCAAAAGCATACACAAAGCCCTCTTTTAATTCTTTAAAAACTGCAACATCTTTCTTTTTAGTAATGCGAGGTTTTACTTTCATAAAAAGTAAAGATGCTATCACAAATAAATAACTTATCGCATTAAGTACAAAACAAATGCCTTCGCCCATAAAAGCAATCAACAAACCTGCAATTGATGGGCCAATTAACCGTGCACCGTTTACCATAGAAGAATTTAAAGCAATTGCATTTCCTAGTTCTTCTTTCTTATCGACCATTTCGATAACAAAAGACTGGCGAGCAGGAACATCAAATGCATTAATACATCCAAGAAATACACTTAATACAACAATATGCCATACCTGAATTTGTCCACTTAAATATAAAACAGCCAAAATCAATGCTTGTAACATTGCAGCAATCTGAGTTCCTATTAAGATATAATATTTATTCCAACGATCAGTTAATACACCTGCAAAAGGAGCTATTATAAAAGTAGGAATCTGTCCGGCAAAACCGACAACTCCAAGCAAAAGTGCTGATCCTGTTAAATGATAAACCAGCCATGGCGTTGCTATACGTTGTATCCATGTGCCTATTAATGAAATGCTTTGTCCACCAAAAAAGAGACGAAAATTCCTATATTGAAAGGAACGAAAAATCATTTTGAATCCTGTAAATTTAGGTGTTGATTTAGTTTTAGGAAACATTTATTTAATAAGATTTGGATTTGATTTAGATTAAAATATAAATTTTGTTGAGTTTTATTTTTATCACGAACAATACAATATTTTAAATAACTAAAAACATTCCATTTATTAAAGCCTAGTGATAAAAAATCACTTAACGTATTAATGGTATATTAAATTGTCTTAGCAAAAGCAATAATATTTTCATCCATGTCGGAACAATATGCAACTTCATCGCCCCAATCATAAACTTTAACTTCACAAATAGGTTTTGCTCCATTATTAATTGCATTAAAATATGCTTGTTGAGGGTCGTTAACAAAGAGATATATTTCGCACTTCGGCAAACTATTTCTTTCAGTGATATGAGGTACTTTAAAACCTAATAAGTTTGCGATACCCGCTTCGGGCATTATACCTAACTTAGTGTAAGGATTAATCTGAAATTCGGTCATGCCAGGAACATCTAAAATGGGTTTTATGCCTAATATATTTTCATAAAAGACCTTGCTCCTATTCTGGTCTTCAACATAGATAATAAAGAGAATCTTCTGCATTTGTTTTAAAAGTTTAAAGATAAATTGGGTAAATATTTCTATATAATTATCAAAACTCAAAGTCTATAAAAGTATCAATAGAAAAGGCTTGCATTAAATATGCAAGCCTTTAGAAATCTATTAGAATAAACTTACTTTATATTATAGCAAGAAGTTTAAATTTAGCTCTTATTTCTTAGTTGAGCTTCTACATAGTCTTTAAGGTCTTTATCCTCATCAAGCTGGCCTTTAATAAAGTCGTCCATATTAATGTCATGCTTTTCTATAGTATTAATAAATAGCTTAGAGAAACTACTCAACTTCTTAAGGTCACCATTCTTATATCTTAGGTATTCAACTATCACCATTTTAAACCTTAATCTGTGTTCGCCCTTATAATGCAACACACTCATCTTACCATTAATACTTACAAAGTTTAAAGGATATTCGGCAGGATGGAAGATCACAAAGAACCAATGCCAGATGATAATAGCAAGGGTGGCAAGGATAGCTTCATAAAAATGGATCATCTCGCTAACTTTAATAAACCACACAGGAGCCCAGTTGCCCACAATAGTCGGGAACCAAAGCACAAAGCCCGTAAGACCCATCACAAGTGTACCCCATATCAATGCCCAGTACTCTAGTTTCTCCATATAATTATAATCATCAAACTCAGGATGTTTCTTGCTAAGATGAGAATAATACAAAATAGTATCTTTCATCTGAATAATATCACTGAACTTAGGGAACAAACCTCTAAGTACATCACGACCTCTGGTGGTAGCAACTAAATATACTGCATGATAAACAGATAAAATAATCATAACCGAAGCAGATATCCTATGCACCCACTGACGGATTACTTCGTTGAAACCAAAATGATACATCAACTTACCATACAAAGTATCAGGGAACTTAAGCTGAAAACCTGTAAGCGCTAATATTATAAATGAGGTTAAAAGAATAGTGTGCTGTATAAGCTCATTGTTAGTAAAACGAGGGATACGTATCTGGTTCTGAGATTTCTTATATCTTATCCTCATTTCGTGAATAAAAATAAGAAGATTGTGCAAGAACATCCAACCTACCACTACAACGATAAGCCAAATATAAACATTTTTAACGATATTCTCAATCTTAGCAGCCGAATTAACCTGAGTAGTATGTGTATAACTATTGGCAAAGGTTTCGGTAGCCTCAGGATGACACTTCTTACAGGTAGCTAGTATATTGTTTTTATTAATAGATGATTCAGGATGCTCTTTAGGTAAAATCTTATGTACCGAGTGGCAATCAACACACATAGCAGCTTTCTTGTCGCCATGCGAAGAAGCCAGCCCGTGATAACTGTCCTGATAACTCTTAGCATTCATATTCTCCATACCATAACGCTGAGAAATCATAAGATTCTGATGACATGCAAGACAGGCATTGTCCTGTATCTTCTTGATTTGATCTCTTTTATTACCCGAATTAATAGAACCTATACTATGTTCGCTATGGCAATCGTTGCACGAAGGAGCAGAACGAATACCTTTTTTAACTCCCATATAATGTATTGACTTCTTATAATCATCAGTAATAGCCTTATGACATTGTTCACAGGTATTAGGAAGATTAATTCCTGCAATTTTAGACCCAAACTGTACCATATTCTTTATATCATGCTTACCATGACATGTAATACAGGTTGCAGCATTCTTACTGCCATCCATAACAAGCTTGCCATGTACACTTTTAGAATACATTTTGCCTGGTTGATTGGTTGACATTGAATATTTCTTGGTAAGAACGGTATCATCATGACATTTACCACAAGTAGCTACCAGATTCTTAGGGAATACTTTAGAGTTAGCACTCTTTACATAATCAATATTATGCGAACCATGGCAACTCCAGCATTGAGCAGCTTCGTTAATACCCTCAGTTAAAGATAATCCATGAATACTCTCTTTATGCTCTTTGGCAATAGCACTATGGCATAAATAACAATCAGCAGTAACACCTTCTTTAGGAGATTTCTGATGATTATCCATATTATTTACAACATAACTATGGCAATTGGCACACGAAAGATTTTTATGTACAGATTTGGATAATTCCATCCTGTGATCTTTCTTATTATGACACTTGGCACAATTATCAGCCATATTAGTTTTGGTATGATAAGGCACCACCTTAATACCCGGTTTGTGACATTTGCCACAATAATTCTTTTCTACATTTTTAACTTGCGAAGGAGCCTCAATTTTATGTGTCCCATGACACGATTTACAATTAGGAGCTTTGTCTTCAGTAAGATGTTTTAGTTTGCGATGCACATCATTCCTCATTTGCACATCCATAGATAAGTGACATTTCTTACACTCTACTTTTTTGATAGAACCTTTAGTGTGTTCTTCTTTAACAACATCATCATGACAATCGCCACACTTAACAACATTATCATGAACAGTTTTAGAAATAAAGTTCTCATGACAATCCAGGCAGTTTATTTCCTGAGCATTTGTATTGAAGCTACAAATAAGATTGAGTAAAACGAAAGTGATGAAAAATAATAATACTTTCTTCATGTTGGAATTTTTTTATGATTGTTTTTGTTAGAAAATAAAAGCGACAACACATTGCCTTAAAGCTATTGTGTTATCGCTTTTAGTATTAGTACAACATTTTATTAATTAGATAAATTGTTTATTTAGTATTTGCCTGCTATCAATGAATATATAATAAGTATAACTAAGATTATACCTGTAAATAGGAAAACAAAGCCAAAGAATTTAACAATCTTCATCCACGAAGATGTGAACTCTTTCTTCACGATCCTATCTTCAAGCATACCTGATTTCTCTAACTCTTCCCATTCTTTAGGTCTGTCAATTTTATATTCTTCAGCTTCCACATGTCCTGTAAAGATAACAGTATCCATTGGGAAAGCTTCAGGACGAAGATGAGTATTAAAGAAATGTATTGTAAAGATAAATACAACAGCTAATAAGGCTTCGTCACTATGTATGATTTGAGATACATTGATGATCCAACCCGGGAATATTCTGGTAAATGTTTCAGGGAACCATAAGATCAAACCTGAGAAACCAATTACTGCTACTCCCCAGAATACTGCCATATAATCAAACTTTTCCCAATAAGTCCATCTGCCATATTTAGGACGTTGACCTAAACCAACAAACCATTTAACAGTAGCAATAAAATCTTTAACATCCTGTTTGTTGAACATTAGTGAATTTGGACCAAATACAAATGACATCAAACTTAAGTTCTTTTCTTTCTTTAATTTTAATAAAGAGAAAACATGGAAGAAGAAGTAACCAAATGTAATTACTGCAGCAAAACGATGAATGTTACCTGCATTGTGAACACCACCAACAATCTTAGCTAAGTTGTTAGCCCATACCATGTGTGCAAACTTAAGCATCATACCGGTAATAGCAAGTAAAATAAAACTCATAATAACAAAGATATGAGTTATTCTTTGGCTCTTTGTAAATCGGCGGAAGTAACGGGCCTCCCCTACTACTTCTTTATGATGACGTTTCTTTTTCCTTAATTCAATAATTGAACGAGGAATCCACAATAATGTATGTATTCCAAAGAATCCGAATACACTTAATAATAAAGTAGTCATTCCCCAGAAAGTCCAGTAAAGAACTTTGTTTGCATTATGTGTAGCATGAGTTAAATATCCGGTAAACTCTACATTAGCATTCTTATGGCATTTCTTACAAGTTTTAACAATATTCTTTTGTCCAACAGTACATTCAATATTCTTTAAATTAAGAATACGATGTGCACCATGACAATCAGAACATCTGGCAGCTCTTAAATCACCAAGTGTATAAGCTTTACCATGATATGTTTCCATATAGGTTTCAGATAACTTTTTATGACAAGTACCACATTGAAGCGTAATTTCAGTTAAGAATTTATCTTTATCAATGGCTGTAACAGTATGTGCTGTATGACAATTAGCACAAGTTGGGAACTTCTTATCCTTAGTATTATTTAATAATGAGTGATCACTACTTAAATAATCATTATAAATACTCTTATGACATTTACCACAAGTAGCAGGAACATGAAGAGGATTTACTGTTGAGTTAGTATCAGATTCTTTTAATATATTATGAGAAGTATGACAATCTGTACAAATAGCACTGGCAAGTAAACCTTTTTCCATTAAGCCCTTACCATGTACACTTGAAGAATAATCACTAAATGCATCTATTTCTTTAAGATGAGTATTTATAGTAGCTTTACCATTTTTAGTATGACATTTACCACAAAGTTGAGGAATATTAGCACGGCTGGTAACAGATGATTCATCATACCTGCTCTTTATTTTATGTGTACCATGACAATCTGTACAATATGGAGCATTAGGTTTCTTACTAAAATAAGCTTGCCCGTGACCACTATTCATATAAAGGTCAGAAGCTGCTTTATGACAATTAGAGCAGTCAACTTTTTTAACAGTTTCGCAAGGTCTTGTATTTTTGTTACCAACAGTTACATCAGAGTGACATTTATTACAAGCAAAGTTTTTATGAGCTGAAACTAAGAAATCTTCCTTATGTATTTTTAAAGATACTTTCTTATTATTAACAGTTTTAAATGTATTATCAGTTTCATGGCATTTTAAACATACCTGATTTGATATAACAGTTTCTGTTTTTTGAGCTTTAATTACATGTGATGAATGACAATCATTACAAGCTGGAACTATACCTGTTTTTTTCTCCCATAGTTCTCTTTTTATAACTTTCTTGTGTACCTGCTCAATATTTGCATGACATTTCATACAAGTAGTTGCAATTTTTGAACTTGAAGTTGATGCCTGAGGATTAGTATGAGGTAATATAAGATGGTTGCTATGACAGTCGTTACATGTGGCTGAAACTATTAAACCTCTTTCAAATAAACCTTTACCATGAATACTTTCACTGTAATTGGCTAAAATATTTCGTCTGTCTATATTATATAATCTTGCAACCGGTGCTCCTTCTCTATGGCATCTGCCACATAAAATAGGAATATTTGTTTTATAGGTAGGTGAATTGGGCAAACTACTGGACATTACATTATGTTTGCCATGACACTCTTTACAATCAGGAGCATAAGGAGCATTAAATTTAGCAGCTTGTCCGTGAATACTCATTCCAAACTGGTATTCTGCATTCTTGTGACAGCTTCCACAATTAACTTCTTTTAAATTCTCGGGATGAGGAAAATCTTTAACATCAGCATCTTTATGGCACGAACCACATTTAACATTCTTATGAACTGAATTTGCTAATGTATTTTTATCTACAAATAAAGAAACATTTTTTCCTTTTCTGGCAACGTTTAAGGATTTATCACTATGACATGCTAAACAATCTTCATTGGTGTTTTGGGGGTATAAACTATTAATATTAAAAAGAAAAGCTATAATAATAAGTAATATAGATTTCTTAAAAAAGTTATACATGATTGGTTTTTTTAGTTTAGATAATTTTTGAATAATATCAAATTTAAATAAAAATTGGTAAACCGATAAATATTCTTACTGGTTTACCAATTTCTTTTGGACTTTAGCCCTTAAAATAATTTAGTTTAACTTACAGTGTACGTAAATAGTTAACTAAATTCCATCTTTCTTTATCTTCTTTAATTTTAGCTTTATAAGCTGGCATTTTACCAAAACCATTATTTATTTTAGTATAAATAGCGCCGTCAGTTTGAGCTTTAAATTCTTTAGAAGTAAAATTAGATGGTGCAGCAGCTTTGCTATCACCTTTTTCACCATGACACATTTTGCATGATTTAGTATATAAAGCTTTACCAGCTGCTACAGAAGCTGCATCTGCTTTTACAGGATTTTTAATCCCTGAATCTGCTGCTGAAACTGTCCAAGCTTTTTGGAAGCTAACAAATGATACTAAACATAATACTAATGCAAACACAGAAATAGATGTTGCAATCTTGTTGAATTTTGATTTTGTCATTTTTAATTTAATTTAATTTATTTAATTTAATTGTTAGTGGAAAATTTCTATTAATAGAATACTCTTGTTATATTAAATCCAATACCCAAGCCCTTTGTAGAAAAAGGATTTGTGTTATAAACCATATTTGTCTGATAGGTAATATTTGAAGCTGTAGTTACAAATACCTGGAATGAATGTGCAGCAGTAGCATTTTCAAATCCAAAAGAAAAATTTGGTCTTGCTTCAGGATAAGTAGCAGTAGGTTGCATATAAAGCTTAGAAAAATTGTTGTCATACTCGCATATGAAAGCAATTGTTTGTGTAAGATTAATTTTTGCTAAAGCAGACATACCAAATTGATCGCTTCTTCTTAATCTTTCAACAACTTGAGTATTACCAAATGGAACAGTAGCCTGATCAACTAAGTTAAGATGAGTATAAGTTGCTGCAGCTTGCAAACTAAACATATCATTGAATTTTCTAGATATCAGAATCTCATTAAAATAAGATAAACGATGAACATATTTATAATTTGGATAACTGAAAACAGAAGATGATTTTAATCTTGCATCTAAATATGTTGCACCAAAAAACACTACAGAAACAGGTATTTTATTATTTGTTGTTTGTTCAACAATACTATACTTGTAGTTTAAATCTTCTTGAAGATTGTTTTTTGTTGCACCAAAACCAATTTGAAATTTATCAGTAATGCCATAATTAAATCCTAAACGAATGTTTGATGGAGAATATAAACCATACATACTGCTTATATCATCACTATATTTACCATCACTTAATTTACCAAATCTATGATTGATAACAAATTCGAATGTCTTTTTTGGAACCATTACTGTTGTCTGATTTTCTAAAAAAACTCCACTGTTAAAAACACCAGTTACTGCCTTATTTGCATCTTGTCCAAAAGAAAAACTTGTAGTAATAAGAACAAAAGATACTAATGCTAATACACTATTTAATTGCATATTATATAATCTATTTTTAATTGTTGTCATTTTATTTATTTTTTAAATTTAAAAATAATTACTCAGATTAATTATCTAATGCACCTAAGTTAATCCAACTTTTAATGTTGTTTTGTTCGTTTGTGCTTAATGTTAAACCATTATGAGCAGTTCCATTAGCAAATTTAGTATATAATTTACTTCCTGTAGGATTGTTAGCAACAACTGCACCTGAACTTAATAAATTACCTCTTACAACAGAAGCATTTCCAGATAAAATCACATAGCTACCTGCAGAACCTGATGGATTATGGCACGCAGTACAGCCATGATTAGCAAAGATTGGATATACATCCGTTGAGAATTTAACAGAAGTATTAACTGGCAAAGGTGGTGTAATTATCACCTCAATAGAATCTTTTGTACAGCTTTCCACTATAAAAAAGATTGAAAAAATAAAAAATAAAATTTTAATTTTCATTGTATTTTTTTTAAGTTAAACATAAATTGATTAAAGCTTTTAAAAAGTTCTATTTAATTTTCATACATTTCCACAAAACTTATTTCTTTAGCTTGACTTTACAAAATTATACAAAAAAATGACATAATAAGTATCATAGTACTTGTATAAGGATATAAGCAGCTATTTTGAATACTTCAATAATCTTATTATCAAATCAATAATATCACAACAACAAGTAAGAATCAATCTAAAATTGATATATGTCATTATTGTTCGCGTGAAAACAATAACATATTTAAAAGATTAATTAAAATAATGACGATATAATAATAATATCAATACTTTTGAAATTATATAAATGTAAAGAGATTAAAATTAAATACTTTTTAGTATCAGTTTTACATTCTAAAAATTTGATTGCTTAATGAATTAGACGTATTACATACTGCTTCAAAAACAAAAAAAGGGAAGTTTATAACAACAAACTTAATTAAATAATGTAATGAC
>CAIWDQ010000144.1 GCA_903911455.1 uncultured bacterium | reverse complement strand
AGGTAATACTGTCTTGTCCATTTATAGTTTGTGTTACTCTATGGTCAAAATCACTATCAATCCAAAATTGAGTAGTTATAATTTGTTTTTGATTAAGAGTATAAGGATTAAGAGTAGGGGTTACTAGATTTCTTAAGAACATCTGGCTAACTACAGGGCTCCATAATCCTGCATTATCCTGACAACGGAAATGGAACGTATGTATTCCATAAGCTAACGAATCGGTATTTAATGAACCGATAAATATGATGCTATCTTGACCACTTAGGTTTTGTGTTATTCTATGTTCAAAATCACTATCAATCCAATATTGATCTATAACAATTTGCTTTTGATTTAAAGCAAGAACTGTTGCCGAACTTGGGTTAATAAAATTTCGAAGGAACAACTGACTTACAATCGGACTCCATAAACCTGCATTATCTTTGCAGCGAAAATGGTAATAATGTACACCCGATTGTAATGATGATGTGCTAATATTGTCTAGTATCTGCAAACTATCCATAGTAGGAGTAGTTTGAGTTACAGCATTTGCAATATCACTATCAAACCAATACTGGTATTCTGTAAAATGTTTTTGTGAATAAACAGAAGTAAAACCTAAAAACAAAATAGCAATGAATAAAATTAATTTTTTCATGTGAAAATTATTAAATTATTTATTAATACATATGAAATTTGCTATGCTTAGATATTAATGAAAATATCAAACCATAACTAATTTCATAGCTAAATTTGTTTATTAGTAGTTCTGAGCTTTTGCTTTAATATTAACTGGTAATATGCCGTTTTGATTTGTAATAAAAGGTATTGTTTTACTAACAATATGTGGATTTGAAGGTCTCGCATATTCTTTAAAAGGATTTGCGCCACCATACATCCCAACCTGAGTGCCATCAGTTCCAAGGTATAACATAGGAGCTATTAAATGATAATCTCCTAAAATGCTACCATTAGAATAATATGGTGATAATTGAGTATTTAATAAATTTCCATTTACATAATAATAATTACCCATAAATACATTGGTAGTATAAGTAGTAGTATCACCAAAAGCAAAGCTTGAATTTTCAGATTCATTAATTATATTTCTATCAAAAACACAACTTGAATATCCATGTTCATTAATCTGTGCCGCAAAGTTATGATATACATATATAATATTATTCCTGAAATAACAATTACTCATAGCACCCATAAACTGCCACCCACAATAAAATGTATTGTGTTCAAAAAGAATACCTGTTGCATTATCTGTTATATTACCCCACCAATAATTGTTTATAAAAAAGTTGTTTCTAAACTTTGAATTTTGCCCACATCCCCAATTAAAATTTATATAATAAATAATATTGTTCTCAAAGGTAACATCTGGAGAACCTGATTGAAATTGAAAATTATATAATCTGCATCTGTTAAATTTAATATTAACAGAATTTGATTGAATGCCAATATATGGTATATATATTCCTTCAAATGAAGAGGAATCACTACCATTTCCTTATAAAACCAATCATTAAAAGTGGTAGCAGGAGTTATTGGGTCGCTGCTTCCTGCACCATATACATGGATGGTTTTATAAATCCAAAAATTTGAACTAAAGTTATCTGCTGAAAGATAAATTGTGTCAAAGTTGTTAGCATTGTTACATGCAGTTTGAAATGCATAATAGCCATAATAAACTGATGTTGTCCCATTATGCTCTAATGTGGCAACTGGGTAAGCTGTAGCTTGTGCTTTTAGGTTATTGATACCTATAAAGCAAATAAAAATAAAAAGGTAAATTGACTTTTTCATTGTAATTAAATTTTGTTTGTTATTAAATTTTAAAAGTATTATTTCTTGTTAAAAATAGTTTACAATATTACAACAATTTTAACTTTTTAGCAAATTAAAAATGATTTATTTTGTTAAATATGTTAATAAAATACTAATCAAAATTATTGCTTAATTTTAAATAGCTTAAAAATAAAAATGTATAGAGCTTTTTGTTAAAAAGTAAACATTTAGAAAGAATTAATATTAACAATTTCTTAACTTATCTCGTCAATTCTGATTTAAAATTAGAGCATATTATATAAAAAATGAAAATAAAAAAAAGCCTTTATCAAATTAATGATAAAGACTTTTTTATTGCCAATTGCCTTTAGCTATTGCCTTTCCTTACATTATTCTTAAAGTTACTGAATCGAAGAAAGCACCTTCTGTGGTTGAATAAATGTATTTCATTCTGAATTCGTAAACCAAGCCACTTGTAAAACCGCCTTTAGATCCTACGTGGCTTCCCAAAACTTTGCAGAAAGTCCAATCGGTTGGTTCTGTATCCGAAACTATTCTACATTCTACTAAAAAAGAACTTACATGTTTATCTGCCTTGCATGCAAAATTAACATCACCTGGATTGGTCCCATTAACAGCTGTGAAAAAAGGATTTACTCGTACAGGTGACTCTTTATTCATAATAATGTTAGATGATTTCAGCTTTACAGCATCACCATTACAAATTCTGTTAACATAAGTTGCCTGAATATTGTAATATCTGTTAATTACTAAACGTGCTGCCTTCAAAGCAGCAGTTTTAGGAGGAGTTTTTGGCTTATCAGCCACTTTTTCTTCAAAATCTACACCTGCCGCATCATAAACGGTAATTACTACATCGGGAGTCGAAAAATTAGAATTTGTTCTAACTCCGTTCCCTAAATTCTTGTACTGCACAATAGCATCTGCATTTCTCATATTCGCGATGCTTTCTGATCCTTTGGGTATTTTTCCCATTTTAATTTGTTTTTAATGTATAAATATGTTTAATTATTGATATAAAGAACTGTATTTCTGTGTTTTTGGATTTTTGCTTCATCTATTACTCCATTTGCCTCCACTGATGGAGCATTTGTCTCCACTGATGGAGCATTTGTGTCCACTGATGGAGCATTTGCCTCCACTGATGGAGCATTTGTGTCCACTGATGGAGCATTTGTGTCCACTGATGGAGCATTTGTGTCCACTGATGGAGCATTTGTGTCCACTAATGGAGCATTTATCTCCTCTGATGGCACACTTACCTCTGCAAATGGAGCAGAAGCAGAAAAAAATGCTTTTTTAGCTTCTAATGTGCACATAATGTCCGTAATATATGAAGAATTAATTCCCATAATCATGTTTTTGAAAGCAGAAGTATTCGTTGCTGCTTGTTCTTAAATTCTACTATTGCTTAAAATTTCTATGTCTGATTTGTTACGGAAGTGTACGTTTAATTGCATTATATTAAAAACGCCTTATAAATTCCCATCTAAATTAGAGTTTGTAAAATTAATACATTTTTTAATATAAGTCAAGTAAAAAGATTAAATGTTTTGATAATTTATCAAATATTGCCCAAGCTGTCAAGTCGATCCCTTTTGGCCTGGTTCCCGGAATGATGCTGCCGTTCTGGTTGTTGTATCGCTGGATTAAGATCGAGGCGTTCAAAGATCTTATGCTTGAGGTCTTT
>CAIWDQ010000143.1 GCA_903911455.1 uncultured bacterium | reverse complement strand
GGATCCTCAGTTCTATCGAAACCTAAAATATTGTTAGGTCTAACTAATAAACAACCATAATAACATGCTGCTTTATAATCAAACTTTTTGACTATCTTTTCTTCAATTTTATCAATAATATATTTATCAATAAACTGGATTACATTTAATGTATTAATAGTTCCTTTATACTCCATTCCCATAACTTCATTAATCTTATGACGAAGATCATGGTTGTGCATCAATTCATGATGAGTTGTGCTAAAGCGACTATAACAAGCAGCACAAGGCACAACTACATCTGTAAAGCCTTCTTTTTCTGCAAGAGCTAAATTTCTGGCAGGTAAAGAAAGAGCTAATTCTTTATTTAGATTATGTGCAGCAGTAGCACCACAGCAATTCCAATCAGGGATTTGTACAAGTTCAATATCAAACCTTTTAGCTAAAGCAACAACTGAATCACTGTATTCTCTTGACATTCCTTCTAAGGAACATCCTGGGTAAAAGCCTAGTTTCATTTTGTTTCCTCCTTTTTATCAATAGTCTTTTGAAATATCTGCTTGATATTCCTACGATTTTTAATCATTTCAGGTAAGAAATTCAATTTATTCTTAGCAAGCATAGTTGGGACTATACTCATATCCTGCATAAGTTTCATTGATCTTACTTTAAAATCTAAAGTTAAACCCAACTCATATAACCTTCCTGTTTCTCTGATTGAGTCAAGGAAAGCTTTATGAAAGCTAATAATGTTTTTAGAAGCAGGATTTGATTTATTTTGCTTTATTGATTCACTTCTCAAATAGTCCATCATTGGTGGTATATCTACTTCCATTGGACATCTAGCAATACACATTTCACATGTTAAGCAGAACCAAATACTTTTTGAACGTAAAATCAATTCCTCATCTGCAGAATCTCCTGTTTGAAGCATTCTCATTATTAAACTTGGCGGATAATCCATGTCTTCTGACACAGGACATCCGGCCGAACATTTCCCACACTGGTAGCATCTAGCAGCAGAAACTCCTGTCTGCTCTTTTACTTTTCCAGCTAAAGAATTATCAACTATATGATTATGATTTCCTGACATAGTATAGAATTTTTCTACAATATTACTGTTTTTTTACTAACAAATACAATAAAAAGCAATATTTTTTCATTGATTTATATCAATAACAATAGAATTGATATTAATCAATATATTACAAATAAAAAAACCTCGGTATATTGCCGAGGTTTTTAAGAATTATATAAAATAATATTTAATCTTTATTTTAATTCTTTTATTGCATCTTGTGCTTTGGTATCATTTGGATCAATAGCCAAGATTTTATTAAAATATTCTTTAGATGTTTTCTTGTCTTTATTAATATAATAATATGATCCAAGATATTGATATGCCTCAAAAAGATCTTTCTTTGCTCTTTCGGGAGTAGGTTCAAGAATTGTTATAACATTTTCATACCAAGGTTTTGCTAATCCAATGGTGCTTTCTGGATCATATTGAGTGTTAACTCTTGCCTTCCAAAGAAAACCTAGATGTGATTGTGGTGACAATACTACAACCTTACTAAATGCTGAATCAGCTTTAGTAAGAAAAGTTATCTTTTTTAAAGAATCAGCTACCTCTTTACACATTCCAGCCACTATATATGAAGCTCTCCCATAATAAAATAAATCGGATGGAGATGGATTTTTCTTATAACCAATAGCTTTTTCATAGTTTAAAGCAGCAAGTTCCCATTTTTTTTGTTTATCGTATGCTGCTGCTATGTCTTGATATAAATTAGTTTTAAGAGTATCCATCTGCATTGCTTTTGTAAAATACTCTATAGCAAGCGAATCCTGCTTATTTCTACTTAATATCTTACCATAATATTCATTATCTAAAGCATTTATTTTTGTAGAGTTAGTAGTATTAAAAAAATATGTTACAGATTTGAGAGCATTTGAATCTTCTTTAATTTCATGCAAATTATAAGCTTGAAGTCTTTTCATAATAACATTATCTTTATCCTCAGTTAAAGCTTTATTAGCTTCATCCAATGATTTCTGATAATCTTTATTTAAATATAGCAACTGAGCATAACGGATATGATCATTTAAATTTGGTTCTGTAAGAGCAAGATATTTTTCAATAGCATAAATTGCATCAGAATAGTTTCTTCGAACATAATACAACTCACTTAATTCTCTCCATGCAGGGATGTATTTAGGATCTAATCTCAATGCATTCTGGAAAGCAGTATCACTTTGATCATAGTTTCTTGCAGTATAATAAATACGTCCTAATTTAAAATAGGCTTCAGCACATTTATTATCATAATAATATGCATTTTCATATTCATTAGCCCCTTTCCCAAATTCAGATTGATATAAAAACATATCTCCACTAACAAGATATATTTGAGCATTCTTTTTATTTAGTTCTTTAGCTTTTTGGATAAATTCAGTAGCTAAATCATAATTTTTTGTCTTACCCGAAATAGCACCATCTGCTATAGCAAGCATAATATTTTGATCTTTATATTTTGTAAGTTCAGCAGCTTTCCTAAAATACTTTTCTGCATCAGAATTTCTGCCTGAATTAAGCAAATACTCTCCAACACCAACAATATTATATGGATCATTAGGATTTGAACTCAAACCATTCTGGAAATAATATCTTGCAGAATCATAAGAATCAGTATTAAAGTATATCTGACCTAGATAATAATTTGTAAATGCATCAGCAGGGTTTTGTTTAAATTTATTCAAAAAGTAACCTTTAGCTGTTCTATATTGATTCATGTTTATCAACTTTTCACCATAGGGATCTTTTTGAGCATAAG
>CAIWDQ010000142.1 GCA_903911455.1 uncultured bacterium | reverse complement strand
TCAAGAAAAATTATCATCAGATACATTAGGATATATTGATTTCAAGAAAAATTATCATCAGATACATTAGGATATATTGATTTCAAGAAAAATTATCATCAGATACACTAGGATATATTGATTTTAGAAAAAATTATCATCAGATACATTAGGATATTTTGATCTCAAGAAAAATTATCATCAGATACTAGTGTATCTATAAATGCAATTAAATGTTTAAAAACAAACTGGACTTTTTTTAGTTAACCCTATAAAAAAATACTATTGAGATTAACTAACTTCTCTTTTCTTAGTTCTTAACGATAAAATAAGGCTTAATTCGTAGAGCAACCAAAGTGGTATTGAGACTATTGTCTGTGTAAACATATCTGTAGAAGGAGTTATAAATCCTGCTACTATAAGTATGATTATATAAGCATATTTGCGATATTTCCTTAGCATTTTAGGTGTAATAACTCCTATTTTGGTAAGAAATAATATTAATAGTGGTAATTCAAAAACTACTCCCATCGAAAACGACAATACTGAAACTGTTGAGATATATGAACTAATAGTAATATAGTTTTTGATAAGAGCACTTAATTCATAAGATGCAAGGAAGTTGATAGTGAGCGGTGCAATTACATAATATCCAAAAAGGACTCCTATTGTAAATAAACTTGTGATATAAAATACGATACCTCTTGATTGCTTCTTTTCATAATCAGTAAGAGCAGGTTCAATAAATTTCCAAAACTGATAGATAATAAAAGGAAAAGCAAGTATCAAACCTACAGCAAAAGAAATTACAATATGATAACGGAACTGCCCTCCTATTTCTGTATTTATTAATTGTAATGGAATCTTTGTTACACAAAGATCGGGCATGTGCAACATAACAGACAACTTACATAATACCTGATACGTAATAAAACTAGGCTCACTTGGAGCTAGAATTACTTTATCAAATAAGAATTCCTTAAAAAAGAAAGCACCTACTGTAAAAACAATAACTGAAATTAAAGCACGAAAAAGATATTTTCTCAGAACATCAATATGTCCCCAGAAAGTTGAATCGTCTGCCTTCTCTCGAAATGAACGATATAAAAAACCTAGCATAGATGATTATTTAGGTACTTCTTTCTTTTCTTCTTCCTCTTTTTTCTTTTCGTGATCGTCGTAGATCCCTTCTTTGGCCTTATTGAATTCGCTCACACCTTTACCAATTCCGCGCATTAATTCAGGTATCTTTTTTCCACCAAATAATACAAGAATAGCTATTAATATAAGTAATATTTCCTGGCCTCCTAAAATTCCTAAAATGATTAATGTTGTCATTATTTTTTTATTAATTATTTACTTTTTATGTATTTTTTATATCCTTAATATTCAAAAGCAAGAACGTTTTATCATTATTCAATAGAATCTACAAAATTACTATTTTTTTACTTACTAACAAATATAATAGTCTATAGTTCTTTTTATAAAACTTAAAACATCTTAAAAAGGCTACAAATTTAAATTTTTACTGCTCATTTTATTGATATTACTTAACAAATACTTGATAAGTATCAATAAATAAAATTATAAGTTGATTAATCAATCTATTATAAATCTATTTTAAAAAGTAGATTGTTTATGCTAAAATAAATAGTTTGTGAGTTGCTGGTTTTTTTATACTTTTGTACTGTTAATAGTATATCAGTATAAAATTGCTTAAATATAGTTTTATACTTGATTTAGATTCATTTAAAACAAAAAATAATTATTCATAATATTAAAATAATAACAAAATGAAATTACCAAGGACATTTTACAACTACATTTCATATCTGGGTGCCATAATCGCAGGTATTGCTTGGATTACACTGATCTTTTTTGTAATTCAGATTTATTTTTTCAAGATAGATAATGTATATTTCGATTTATGGGCATTTATTGTTACTCCTGCGTTTCTGGTTGCAGGTCATGTCCTTATCCCAGTAGGGATGTATATTAAAAGAAAGAAAATTAAAAAAGGAATACCAGTTTCTGACGAAAAACTGTTAGTTATTAATCTACGTGATCCTAAAACAAGGAATGCTATCTTAATATTCTCAGTTATTTCTATTTTCTTTATTATTTCTACTGTTGTTGGAAGTTATAAGGCTTTCCATTATTCTGAATCAGTTGAATTCTGCGGTAAACTTTGTCATAATGTTATGAATCCTGAATTTACAGCTTACCAAAACTCTCCTCATGCTAAAGTTAAATGTGCTGAATGTCATGTTGGTGAAGGTGCTGATTTTTATGTTAAGTCAAAGATGTCAGGTTTACGTCAGTTATTTAAATACAATTTAAACACATATGTAAGACCTATCGTTACTCCAATTGAAAACTTACGTCCTGCACGTGAAACTTGTGAAAAATGTCACTGGCCACAGAAGTTTTATACTAATGCTTTGCGTAAAGAAAAATATTTTCTTTCTGATTCAGCTAATACTGAGATGGATTTAACTTTAAATATGAAAATTGGAGCAAGTCATCAATCATTAGGTTTAACCGAAGGTATTCACTGGCATATTAATCCTGATGTTCAAATAGATTATAAAACGAATGCAAAACGTGATGTAATTTATTGGATTAAGAAAACAAATAAGAGAACTGGCGAGCAAGTTATCTATAAAAATGATGAAGTTACTGAAAAACCTGATGCTATTGCTAAAATGGAGCCTAGAGTTATGGACTGCATGGATTGCCATAATCGTCCTTCACATGAGTTCCGTTCTCCAGCAAAATATTTAAACAATATGCTTGCTGCCCAACCTCGTATAGCTGCAATTCCATGGTTTAAAGCTGCTGCAATGGATGCTCTTAAAGTTATGTATTCAACAAAGGATTCTTGTATGAATGCTATAAAAACTAAGATTGTTAAATACTATCAGGATTCATATCCATTAGTTTACAAACAATTTAGTAAAGATATTAACGCAGGTATTGAATTAGTAAAAACAGAATTCAATAAGAATGCATTTCCTGAAATGAAAGTTAATTATCAGGTGTATCCACGTCATATCGGTCACTTAGAAAGTGATGGATGTTTCAGATGTCATAATGATAAATTTAAAACTCCTGCAGGAAAGAAAATTTCTAAAGATTGTAATCTTTGTCACACAATTCTTTCTCAAGGTAAGACTAAATCACCTACTTATACAGGAATTAATGGTTCTTTAGGTTTTGAACATCCTGTGGATATAGGCGATGCGTGGAAAGAAACCAATTGTAAAGAATGCCACAACGGTAACTAAAATTACTGTTTAATTAATAAATAAATTGTTAGCTCTGTCATTAATTTGGCAGAGCTTTTTTATTTTATTAATAAAGATAGAAAAAGATAAAAAGTGTCAATTTTTAAATCATTGAATATGAACCAAGGTACTACTATTTTTTTGAAATAGTAGCGACTTGGTCTCCATTTACAACTATTTTTTTGAAATAGTAGCAACTTGGTCTCCATTTATAACTATTTTTTTGAAATAGTAGTAACTTGGTCTCCATTTATAACTATTTTTAAAATATAGCAGCAACTTGGTCTCCCTTTACAACTATTTTTAAAATATAACAGCAACTTGGTTTCTTTTCATTTCATTTTTAAAAAAAACTTTTAATGATTGAATTTATCCTAATAAAAATATTTATTACAATATTAATTTAGAACATAATTATATCGTAAAATAAAAATCACAACTTTATTAACATCCTTTTGTTACTCATTTGTTGTAAATATATTAAAATGATGCTTAATTTAGCTTAAATTTGTAAACTTATTATAAATAACAATGAGCACTTCCAAAATCATAACACGTACAATCTTATTGATTTCATTTGTAAGCTTTTTCAACGATATTGCAAGCGAAATGCTCTATCCTGTCATGCCCGTTTACTTAAGATCTATAGGTTTTTCTGTTTTATTAATTGGGATTTTAGAAGGTATCTCCGAACTCACTGCCGGCTTAAGCAAGGGATATTTTGGAACATTATCAGACACAAAAGGCAAACGTATGCCATTTATCCAGCTAGGGTATATGCTTAGCGCGATATCCAAACCCATGATGGCCTTATTGACGCATCCTTTGTGGATATTTGCTGCAAGAACATCAGACAGGCTTGGTAAAGGTCTCAGAACCGGAGCAAGAGATGCAATTTTAAGCGACGAAACCACACCTGAAAACAAAGGTAAAGTTTTTGGCTTTCATCGTGGATTTGATACTCTTGGAGCAGCAGTTGGACCTTTTGTCGCCTTAATCTATCTGTATTTTTATCCTCAGCAATACTTCTGGCTGTTCTTTATTGCATTTGTACCGGGCTTATTTTCAATCATTATAACATTTTTTATAAAAGAAAAGAAAAGAGAAAAACTACTTGCCAAAAAAGTAAGTTTCTTTTCGTATATTTCTTACTGGAAAGTATCTACACACGCTTACAAAGTATTAGTCGTTGGTTTGCTGGCATTTGCTTTCTTCAATAGCTCTGATGCCTTTTTATTGTTAACGCTTAAAGCGAATGGAATGGACGACACTCATATGATTGGTTTTTATATTTTCTACAACCTTGTATTCGCCTTAATGTCGTATCCTGTAGGAATGATTGGCGATAAAATAGGTTTAAAAAGAACCTTGATAATTGGCCTGGTATTATTCTCTTTATCCTACTTTGCGATGGGATTTGCCTTTGAATGGTGGCATTTTATAGTCATATTTTTTATCTATGGAATTTATGCAGCCGCCACCGATGGTATTTCAAAAGCCTTAATAACAAACATCTCCAAAAGGACTGAAACTGCAACTTCAATTGGGTTTTATACAAGTTTTGCCAGTGTTGCAGCATTTTTCGCAAGCAGTGTAGGTGGTTTATTGTTTTTATTTAGCCCAAAGCTAATGTTTATCTTCTCGGGAACAGGTGTTTTGATGGTTGTTGTGTTTTTTATATTTGTAAAGGTAAAAGCTGAAACTGATGTATAAAAACCATTGTCTTTCTATTCAGCAACCCCACCTAACCTCCCCTGAGAGGGGAGGGATTAAGAAACTAATCCATACCTTTACAATTAAGGGTTATATTAAGTTTTTTTCTTTTTTTCTTTTGTTTTTTTATGCCCTTGGCGGGAATGGTTTTTGTCAGAACCCGCAGCATTTATTCACTTCGCCATTGGATATACCGATAACGCTATCAGGGACTTTTGCTGAGATGCGAGTAAATCATTTTCATACAGGTATTGATATTCGTACCAACGAGAAAGAAGGATACAACGTTTATTCTCCTGCTGATGGTTATGTTTCAAGGATAAAGGTGTCACCCTTTGGATTTGGCAATGCTTTGTATATAACTCATTATAACGGTTTGGTAACTGTTTACGGACATCTGTCGGCTTATAATCAAACGATAACTAATTATCTTCGCAAAGAGCAATACAAAAAAGAAAGCTTTGAAGTGGATCTCATCCTGCCAAAGAATAAAATAAGGATCAAAAAGGGAGAAATTATTGCCTTGACGGGAAATAGTGGTGGTTCCGAAGGGCCTCATCTCCATTTTGAGATAAGGAACGAAAGGAATGAAAAACCAGTTAATCCTTTTGTGTTTGGCTTTGATATTCAAGATACAATTCCTCCCACAATTAAGGAATTAAGAATATATAATAGTCCTTATTTTGATGAAAGGAAAAGTGATTTTGAAGTAACAAATTATTCTGTAATAAATAAAAACCACAACCATTTTCAGTTAAAAACTGATGACACTATTAAGGTAGGCAAGGCATTTTATTTAGGTATTTTAACTACTGATAAAATGAATGGCACTAAGTCTGATTTTGGTAATTATTCTGTTAAAGTTTATATGGATAGTACATTATATTTCAAATATTCCAATAATCAATTATCATTTAAAGAGCCTCGTTTTGTAAATTGTTTTATTGATTATCCAGAGTATTATGACAATGGAAAACGTTTCCAGATAACTAAAAAGCTTCCTGGAAATAAGTGGAGTAATTACGATACCATATTAAATAATGGAATTTTTACACTTAATGATAATAATTCACATCTGATAAAGTATGTTGTCACAGATTTTAAAGGAAACACTTCTACTCTATCATTTTATATTAAAAAAGACAATACAATTGAAGATGCTAAAAAAGAATTTAGCGAAAATGAATACTTTTATTATAATAAGATTAATACTTTTAAAAATAAGGATGTAACTGTGTCAATTCCTGAAGGTGCTTTGTATTATAATATAAGTTTTAATTATAACTCAACAAATTCTGAAAAATATCTTTCAAAAGTACATACAATACATGATAATCATGTACCTTTGCATATAAGTTATGCTTTATCATTAAAAGTTGACAGCATAGCTGACAGCCTCAGAAACAAACTACTAATTGTTAGAATTAATGGAAATAATAAGGTTATTTCGGAGGGTGGTAAATGGAATGATGGATTTGTGAAGGCTAATGTAAATAATTTTGGTAAATTTGCAGTCTGGTTGGATACAATTCCGCCAAAGATTAAACCACTGAATATAAAAGATCAAAAGAACATCACTAGTCAAAAAACTATTGAAATAAAAATAACTGATGAGTTGTCGGGGATAAAAAATTATAAAGCTTTTATGAATGGTAAATGGATTTTGATGGAATATAATGTAAAAGAAGATTTGCTTACATACACCATTGATGACAATGTAAAAGAGGGAAGTAACTATTTTCATTTGTACGTGGAAGATGCAAAAGAGAATAAAGCTGATTACGAAACTGAATTAATTAAATATATATATTGATAATATAAACAAAATGCACCAGACAATACTAATTTTAGACTTCGGTTCGCAATATACTCAGTTGATTGCTCGCAGAGTAAGAGAACTTAATGTATATTGCGAAATACATCCTTACAATAAAATCCCTCTTATAAATGAAAATATAAAAGGTGTAATTTTATCAGGAAGTCCTTTCTCTGTTAGAGATAAAAATGCCCCTAACCCTGATTTAAGTCAGATAAAAGGAAAAATGCCTTTATTGGGAGTTTGTTATGGTGCTCAATATCTATCGCATGTAAATGGAGGTGAAGTTACGCCATCATCTACAAGAGAATATGGACGTGCAAATTTAAATTATATTGATCATGAAAATGAATTGGTATCAGGTATGACTGATGGTACACAGGTTTGGATGTCGCATGGAGATACTATTAAGACTATTCCTGAAAATTTTAAGATCATAGCCAGCACCCATGATGTAAAGGTTGGAGGATTTAAGATAGAAAATGAAGATACTTATGGCATTCAGTTCCACCCTGAAGTATATCATACCACAGAAGGAATGATATTATTAAAGAATTTTGTTGTTGATATCTGCAAATGTGATCAATCCTGGACACCTGATTCATTTATTGAAACAACTATTCAAGAATTAAAAAACAAGATAGGAGAAGAGAAAGTTGTATTAGGACTTTCAGGAGGAGTTGATTCATCAGTTGCTGCAATGCTATTACACAAAGCTATTGGCAAACAATTACATTGCATCTTCGTTGACAACGGACTTTTGCGTAAACATGAGTTTGAAGATGTATTGGAATCTTACAAAGGCATGGGATTAAACGTTAAAGGAGTTGATGCCAAAGAATTATTCTATTCTAATTTAAAAGGAATAAAAGAACCTGAAGCTAAACGCAAAGCAATAGGAAAAACCTTCATAGAAGTATTTGACAGGCAAGCACACAGCATTGAAGATGTAAAATGGTTGGCACAAGGTACAATCTATCCAGATGTAATTGAATCTGTTTCAGTAAAAGGACCTTCTGCCACTATTAAATCTCACCATAATGTAGGGGGCTTACCCGACTTCATGAAGCTAAAGATCGTTGAACCACTTAACAACTTATTTAAAGATGAAGTAAGGCGTGTAGGCAGAACCTTAGGTTTGAAAGATGAACTATTAAATCGCCACCCATTTCCCGGTCCTGGTTTAGGAATAAGAATTCTTAGTGATATTACTCCTGAAAAAGTTAGAATATTACAGGAAGTTGACTATATATATATAGAAGGTTTGAAGTCAAATGATCTTTATGATAAAGTATGGCAGGCTGGAGCTATTTTATTACCTGTTCAATCAGTTGGCGTCATGGGTGATGAAAGAACATACGAAAATGTTGTGGCTTTACGTTGTGTAGGTTCTACAGATGGTATGACAGCCGACTGGTCGCATTTACCTTATGAATTCCTTGCAAAGATTTCAAATGAAATTATTAATAAAGTTAAAGGTGTTAACAGGGTTGTGTATGACATTAGCTCAAAGCCACCTGCAACTATTGAATGGGAATAAATTCAAAAACAATTCATGATGAAACGATTTATTTTAGTAATTGGACTTTTGCTTTTTTGTTTGCATGGAAGTTTCGCACAAGAGCCTCAGCAAATAAAGAAATCAGAGAAGATTGAAACAATTGATGGTAAACAATATTATATTCACACAATAGAGAAAGGACAAACCCTTTATTCTCTTTCTAAGGTTTATAATATTTCAAAAGAAGAGTTATTGAAATCTGATTCTTCTTTTACAGCATTAAAGGTTGGTCAAATAGTTAAGATCCCTGTAAAAAGTGCATCAGTTAAAGAAGATAAAAAGAAAACTGTTGCTAAGGAACAAGAACCTATTGTACATACAGTTCAAAAGAAAGAAACACTGTTTGGTATTGCTAAAAAGTATAATGTTACTGAAGAAAAACTACTAGAACTAAATCCGGAACTTAAGAATAACGGGCTGAAAGTAGGACAACAGATTAAAATTACGGGAACTCCTTCTACTGAGAAAAAAACTACAAAGGCTACAAAAGAAGAAGAAAAGAAAGTTGAAAAAACTAAAGAAGAGACAAAGAAAACTGAAAAATCTAAAGAAGAAAATAAAAAAG
>CAIWDQ010000141.1 GCA_903911455.1 uncultured bacterium | reverse complement strand
TTATTTTTATATTTATAACCGAAGACAAGATTTAAATATAATTGAGAAGATGCACCTCGACTCTGCTTGGTGACCCTGAAATGGTCAATCACCGAGCGAAGTTGAGGTGTAAATTCGCCAAATCACCAATTCGTCAAATCACCAAATTCTTAACTTATCACAGCACTCATAACTGGGCATAATGTTAAAGCTTTTTTAGTTTTCTTATCGAAATAAACTGCTATGTAATAAACTGTTTTACCTAAATCGGCAGCATCAAAATTATTAACTAAGTTACCTCTTGTTGCTGATCCAAGATGCGTCATGCCTTTAGTATCAACAGGAGGAGTTAATCCTCCAACTTGCATGTAAATTTCGATGCTTTTAGCATCCTTAGGTACTCCTGCTTTGCCATTAGCAGAGTTACGGGTAAAAACTGTGTGTTGTAAATGAGTACTTGATTCAATTTTCTGAATAGATGGATAACTGTTAGTTGCGTTACCAACTATTGCTTTTACAGGAGCTTCGCCTGTATCTACTCCTTTTATAAACCATGCTAATTCTTTAGCCAGTTCAATATCACCTGCTATTGCTAACTGTGCCTGAGGTGCCCAGCTATTGTTAATTAAATTGGTTAATTCGCTTTTAGCCGCACTAATGCTTGCAGTTTTAGCTTTTACTTCGGTTTGCAATGCAGTTCTTTCTCCAATAGTTACTGTAATTGCATTGGCTTTAATTTTAATATTAGCTGGTACAGGATCCAGATCAGGTGCTATTAATGGATGGTCGGTAGCAGCTTTGGCCAATCCTAAAACTCTGGCTATAAAATTACCAATTGATAATCCTTTTAATCCTGAAACCAGAATAAGTTCTTTTACTAATCTTTTTGCTGTTGACATTTTAAAATTTATTTGTTATTAATATTTTTTACTGTTATTATATAATTGTTACTATTTTTTAGATAATTTATAAAATCCGCTCTCTGATTTAGTCATCCCTTCACATGTAAGACCCATCCCACCATATGGAGGGTTCATCCCGCCCGAGGGAAGCGTCTTCCTTGCACATGGAAAACTTATCCCGCCCGAGGGAAGCGCCTTCCTTGCACATGGAAAACTTATCCCGCCCGAGGGAAGCGCCTTCCTTGCACATGGAAAACTTATCCCGCCTGAGGGAAGCGTCGTTTTTCCAGACGTCGGCTAAGGCTATTTTAAAGCAGGGAATGATCTCCTTAAAGTCGTTCATGCAAATAGTTATATTGTTTTCAAGCTCTCTTTTAATAAGATTAAGTATGATAAAAAAGGATTTTAAAGCATTAAAAAACACATTCCATTCCTCTAAATATTCAAAAGAATATTTTTTAAAAGAGATAGTATGTGAGTTTTGAATGTTCATTTTGCTTTTTTAAAAATTTATTTAATAAATAATTCTGCAATGCTACAAAATATATGAATGTTTATCACATTATGTACGCTTTTATGACTACTTTTGTACACTAAAGCGTTAATAAGCATTCTTTGCAATGGAAGATCAAATACTTACATATCACAAATTTCTTGAAAAACTAGGTTTTAGGCTCTGTACAGTCCAGAAATTTAAAAGTTTTATTGATGAATATGCAGTAATACTAGGCTCTCCGATAGAAAAAGCATCAAAAACAAAAGTTTTGAATTATATGAATAAAATGTTGAATAATGCAGGTTATTCTAACAATAAAAAAGGAAGATTTGTAAAGGCTTTCGATACTTACTTTAACTTATATTTAAACCGTAATTTTAAGATGTGCTTTAATGTGCCTAAATATGTAGATTCAAAAACACCGCTTATCTTTACTTATATTGAGTTGCTTTTGATTTTTAATCTCACTAAAATACTAAAATTTAAAACTGTATTTGGATTGATGTATATGCTGGGTTTAAAGCCAAGCGAAATTACGTGCATCAAAAATGAGCATTATAATGCCTATCACAAATTCATTATCATTATAGATAAACAAGGTATAAGTAAGAAACTGAATGTCCCTGATTCGTTGGTAAAACTGTTGGCTATTTATCAGAAAAGGCACACAACAAAGATTTATATGTTCGAATATAAAGCTAAACAGCATAAGAATGAAAGAAGTTTCGAGAATTACTTTAATCAGATATTAAGAGTAAGTGGAATAATAAAGCATGTTACACTCGAAACCTTGAGAAATACCTATATTGCCCATCAGTTACAATGCGGTACTGACAGAAACAAACTAAAATATCTGCTTGGCTTACATAGTATGAGGTTGATAAATAAATCGCAGAATGATTTTAAATTAGAAGATCCCTGTGTGTTTACTAATGGTATAGATTTGTTGAATTATGAAGAAGAAATTTAGATTAACTACTTCATTGTTTTCTTAATTCCTTTACTATCATAGCGAATTCTTTTTTATTTACTTTATGTGAAAAAGATGTTATCACGCAAAGTATGCAAAGATGCATACACGCAAAGAGAAAACAAGACAAAAAAAATAGTTTGTGTAAACAAATCTCTACACAAACTACCTTTAGTATCTATTTAAATACTACAACATTTGCTTAGCATTATCTACTGTAATCTCAAGTACTCTGGTAAGCCATGTAAATTTACTTTTCATCATATCAAATTCTTCACCCGACTCAATATAAGCGGCAGTGCCATCAATAATAAATCCTGTCCCCTGATACTCATTATATCCCATGACATCTTTGCTACCCAAACTTATTTTAACTTTCTTATTAACAACTATATTTTTCTCAGTTTTTCTGAAACCGTAAGCCGGAATTAAAATTCGCTCATCTTCGGTAACTACTAAATATGAATTCCAAGTATTTACTAAATGTGGTTCGACACCCCACGACATAATTGATACAACACCTTCGTGTTTTAATACATCTAAAAATTTATCGTTTAATTTGCTCATGTTTATTACAATTTAATTTATTAATATATCTGCAAAAGTAGCTTTAAAATAGTACTTAAATATTAAACTGGTTTAAGAAATTGAGTTTACAACTTCTTTTTACGCAATTCGCTCATGTATTCGGGAGTAAGCCCCAAATACGAAGCTATCATATATTGAGGTACACGTTGCATAAATTCGGGGAAAGAAGTACTAAAATGGATGTAAAATTCTTCCTTCGTCATTTCGTACATCAACTTAGCTCTATGCTGGGATGCAGCTACAGCCTTTTGCATTATGATTCTAAAATACTTTTCGAGATGAGGTAATTCTTTTAATAAATCATCGAACTTTTGGCTACTAATCGAAACTATTTCTGTTTTTTCAATGCTTTGAATATAATAATTAGAAGGAGTATTATTCATAAAACTCATGTAGTCGGCAATCCACCAACCATCCAAAGCAAACTGAGTAATTTGTTCTGAATCTTTCTTATTAATAAAATACATTCGCAAACAACCTTTTTCAACAAAGTATAAGTCATTACAAACCTTACCGTCATGTAACAAAAACTCTTTTTTATTTAATTGAAGCGTGTTAATATACTTATTGACGACTAATTCATCATTAGCACTTAAATCGATAAACTTTCGTATTTGCTGAAATAGTTTGTCAGACATTAATGTGTGGTTATGTGTCATTTACAATACAATCAATTGAATTTATATTAGTACCTCTTTCTTTTTACCATTTTCTTTCTCTTTTCAAAATTTTCATTTCCAAAATTCGCCTTTCTATAAGTAAAAATTAACCCTGCTTTAATTTCATTAGTTTGAGTTGTATACTCATATCTTATATCAAATTTCAATCTTTCAAATAATTCCATTTCTGTTCCCACTATTCCTCCATAACCAAAGTTAAAAACATTATTTACGCTAAGTCCTAGATATACTTTTAACCAATCTGGTGATCTATTATAGAATATATGATGAATATAGTTAATATGAAAACCCAACTTATTTTTAGAATGTATTTCTGCATTAGAATAACTATTTAAATACATAAATTTATGTAAACTAAATCCATATTCTAAAGCAGAGGTCTCATAAATAGTTCTTAAACCAAAAGCCCAATTATTGCCATTTTCAATTTTTTCACCATAATCTTTATAATAATTAAATGAATAAACCGGATATACATACATATCGTTTGACAACAGGAATGTAATGGGAGCTAGCATTGAAACAGCTACTAACCCACCGATAACTCCTGCAATATCAATTCCAACTTCAAATCCTGCAGTGTCATTTTTCAAGATATCATAGATCGAAGAGCACACGTCTGA
>CAIWDQ010000140.1 GCA_903911455.1 uncultured bacterium | reverse complement strand
TTTTTATTTTTACTTTCAAGCTTAGTAATATATCATTAGGCTTAAAAGAAACAGGATTAACATCAGACCATGCGATTAATATTTTGTCATTACTTACTTTGAAAATTAATCCATCCAGATGTGATGTTATTCCTGTTATCTCTATCAAGCTATTATTGTAATTCAATTCTAATGTAATTGCACCTAATCTTAAGTAATCATTTACTCTTAGCGGAATTTCAATTTCCTGATTTTTAGTTGCAGGAATAGCTCCTTCTTTTTGTAGATTGGTGTATTCAAAAGTTTTGTTTACAACATTAGGGACATAAGATCTATTTACATCCCCTGTAGCTAAAGCATTGAAATTATGAATTGTATTACCGGTAATCAATACTGTAGTATCACCAAACACCCAATCACCAGTTTGAAATTGGTTTATATTTCCTGTAAATCGTAGTTGCATCAATAAAGCATCTGTTGAATTTACAGAGTTTGAAAAATTAACATCTGCTGCTAATAATGGAAGCCCTGTTAAATTACCAAGACCGGCACTATTCCTTAAAACTAACAGAACATCAGTAGAATTAACTCCTCCCCATTGAAGACTTGATGTTGCTCTTAACTTATAATTCTTGTTATATACTTTATCAAATTTATAGTAAGCAGGTACTTGAACAGGATTATTTAGATTTGAATTATCAATATATGTTGAAGTAGTTGTACTAGCTACAACAACACCACTATTATTTACCAATTGAACTGTAATTCCATTTAAAGGAGTATTAGCATTGTTATAATAAAAAAGTTGACCACTTAATATGCTCCCTGTATCCGAAATTACAACATTAGTAGTTGAATTACCAACACAACCAATTGTAGTTGTTTCTGTAATTGAAACCGAACCAGAAGTGCAAGTAGCACATGAACTCCAGTCAACTGTTATTTTATTAGTTCCTTGTCCACTTACTATAGTACCTTCTACTACATTCCACGAATATATACTTGTAGAATCTAGTAAAGTATAAATTTCATTTTTATTATTTGTGGTAACTGCTGTTGAACCTATAATAACAGGCAAAGGTAATGAGTTTATCGTTACACTTTTGGATGAAGGTATTGTGTTGTTTAAATATGTTTCTACTAACGATATTGTTCCATTTGCTGAACTACTATTCCAAGTAACATTTACTGTATTAGTAGAAGCACCCGAATTAATTGAACCGCCAGCTACACTCCATTGATAAATAGCCCCACTTATAATGGGGACTGAATATGTTTGTGTAGAATTAGAACAAACAGAAAGATTTCCTGATATTTGAGGCAATGGAATAATTATCCCATCTATATAATAAGTACTCTGAGGTGTATCTGTATATGTTGGTGTTCCCAATGGACCTGTATATTTACAGGAGGTCCCATTATCAAACCAACTTAAATTTGAAGTACCACCCAAATAATTAAAGTTAAGCGTTAACAATACTGTACTATCAGGTAGTGTAACTCCAAAAGCTGCTGTTGATGTCCCACTGATAACTAAAGTGCCTGCAATAGATGAGTTAACTGCCAGACCCGGATAGGATGAATTGTTGTTTATCGAAGCATAAGTTAATACCGAAGAATTATAATTTAAGGTAAGATTAAGTGATCCCACAAAGTTAAAAGCTGTAGTTTTAACAGGAACACTTATGCTATTACCTGAACCGGCAAATATTAAAGGAGCTATAGTATGCGGTGCTATCGTTGGGAATACAGATACAGAACCATTCTGATAATATGTTGAATATGGGATATCATTTAATGGATTAAAATTCCCATCATAATATATACATGAATATCCATCATCAATAAAAGAGATAGCTGATGTTCCAGCAGCTACTTTTTGAAAAATAAGATTAAATAAAACACTATTATTAGTAAGTGTTTTCCCGGGGTAAGTGTACCAACCTAATGAAATAAAACCAGGTGATGTTAAATTTGTG
>CAIWDQ010000139.1 GCA_903911455.1 uncultured bacterium | reverse complement strand
CTATTTTTATATTTATTAATTTTGTCCCTTTTACCCCAATTCTCCCCAAGAAATGCAAAAATATAACCGAGTCGTGTTATACTTTCTTTGTGACAAAAAGAGTATTTTAGCTAAAAACAGCCAAATCCAAAACACCAAATCTCAATAAACCGTTCATAAATAACAATCTATTATTTAGAAACCCGTTTTTCCAAAACCGTGCAGAGCGTTTCTAAGTCCGTGCAGAGCGTTTCTACATCCGTGCAAGACACTTCTACATCCGTGCAAAACGTTTCTAAGCCCGTGCAAGACGTTTCTAACTCCAAGCAGAACACTTCTACATCCGTGCAAAGCGTTTCTAAGTCCGTGCAAAGTACTTCTAAGTCCAAACAAGACATATCTAGATCCATGCAAAGAATATCTACATCCGTGCAAGACACATCTAACTTTGTGCAAAGGACTTCTAAGTCCATGCAGAACACTTCTAAATGCAAGTATTTTAATTGAAGGAATTAACCAAAGGGTATAAAATAAAAAATCTCCTGACCAATAAAGATCAGGAGATTTTAATAAAGTAAAATAAATAAAATTTAGTTTACTTGAGTTTCTTCTGTTTTGAATGGTAATATTGAAACATAAGACTTATTGTCTCTACGTTTTTTAAATTCAACAACACCATCTGCAAGTGCAAACAAAGTATGATCTTTACCCATGCCCATATTTAAACCTGGGTAATGAACTGTACCACGTTGTCTTATTATAATGTTTCCGGCGATTGCTAATTGACCACCATATATTTTTACACCTAAACGTTTGCTATGTGATTCTCTACCGTTACTTGAACTACCGGCACCTTTTTTGTGAGCCATAATTAATATTATTTAGGCTGCGAAGCAGCGTTTGTTATTACTATATATTATAAACTAATGTTTTCTATTTGAATCTGGGTCATGTACTGACGATGTCCATTACATTTCTGATACCCTTTTCTTCTCTTTTTCTTAAATACAAGAATCTTTTCAGCTCTCATATGTGAAAGTATCTTAGCTGTTACTTTTGCACCATCAACTACTGGAGTTCCAACCTTTACCTTACCATCATCTGCGGTAAGCATAACATTATTAAACTCAACGTTAGCACCTTCTTCGCCTTCTATGCGATGAACATATACTTTCTGGTCTTTTTGGACTTTAAATTGTTGTCCTGCTATATCTACTATTGCGTACATTATTTATGAATGTTTTAGTTTACCCACTTTTAATGGGAGTGCAAAATTAAACAATTATTTTTAATTATCAACATAAATTTGTTAAAAAAATTTCATATCATATGTTAATATACTTTACTTCTTGGTAATAACCTCGTATTTATTATCATAATTGACTGTGTATTTACCTTTTGGTAATGTGGAGGTGTCAATATATTTTTCATCTCCTGAGATTAATATTTTACCTTTTTCATCCAAAACTTCATACATCGTAGCTACCGAGAACTCAATTCTATCTTTTATTTTCTCTGTTACTATAATAATTTCTTTCCCCGGGACTACATATTTAACTTCTTTTGAGTAATTTTCTTTGCCTTGAGTATTCGTAAAGATGATTCTAAAAAGATTTTGACCTGTATTGGGGCTCACTTCTACTGTATACATATTTTTTGAAATAGTATCTGTATTTTTTATTTCAGCTACTCTTAACCATTTCCTCCAACGATATTGTTCTACTACAAACTTTCCTTCACCTGTATTGCCTTTAATATCCCATGTAAGCGATTTCTTCTTAAGTATCTTAATTGATCCGTAGGTGAAGCCTGTTGATTCCTCCAACACTTCAGGATTAATTATTTTTGGCTTACATCCATTCTTATGGAAGATTCTTACATGTACATTCCCACCATTTTCAATTTTCATGTTAGAGAAATCTATTTCAAATGAATTGGAATTAATTTCATCGTGGGTCTTTTGCCCGTTAACCCATACTTCAGTTACACAATATCCTGTTCCTACTGTTGGATTTAATATATATATATTCTTACCTGCATAAGTTCCATCTATACTTACTTCTTGCGCAGAAACTGACAGTACTGTTGTCAAAAAAAAGAGGCCTATATATATTATATGTATACGAAAGCGCATTTTATGTTTAGATATTGATTTAATTGTTCGGCAAAATTAATATAAAATTGTTAATTTACTCTTTAATTTTATGTCGGCTGATGAAGCGCCTACTTGTATTTCGTAATCGCCCGGTTCTACTTTGAAGTCATCTTTTGTTTCATCAAAATAACTTAAATCATCTCCTTTTAAAGTTATTTCAACTGTTGTTGAGGTTCCTTTCTTTAATGATATTCTTTTGAATCCTTTTAATGATTTTATTGGTTGTGCTAATTTTGATGTAAGATTTTTTGCATACAACTGTACCACTTCATCTCCATCCTTGTCTCCTATATTCTTTACCGTAACGGTAATCTTTATTATTTCTTTACAATTAATGCTGGTTTTACTTAATTTTAAATCTGAATATTCAAATTTAGTATAACTCAAACCATATCCGAAAGGAAATAATGCTTTCCCTTTAAAATATTTGTAAGTTCTACCCTCCATGTTGTAGTTTGTAAAATCAGGCAAATCATTTGCAGATTTATACCAGGTTACAGGCAATCTTCCTGCAGGATTATAATCGCCAAACAAAACATCTGCAACTGCATTTCCACCTTCTTCGCCCGGATACCATGCTTGTAATATGGCAGGGATGTTGTCGTTTTCCCAATTTATGCCTAATGCACTTCCACTTGTTAAGACTAATATTATTGGTTTGCCTGTTTTCTTTAATGCTTTTAGCAATGCTAACTGTTCTTCAGGAATATCCAGACAAGTTCTGTCGCCTCCTTTGAAACACTTGAGGTTTATTGACATTTCTTCGCCTTCAATATTTGAAGATATACCTGCATATACTATTGCTAAGTCTGAATTCTTTGTCATTGCTACAGCTTTTGCCAATAATGCTTCGTTTGTTTCTGATTCTATTGCAGTATTATCTTTTTTCCAGCGAAAGCGTATCCCTGCCCAGTCGGCGCTATCTGCAAATTCCATTCTTATAGGATATTGTTTCCCTTTTTCCATCTTCACTTTAAAGGTTTTCATCACATTTGCCTGAAATGGTCTCCAGTTGTCTATTTTTAATGTGTCAAAGAAAAAGAATCTGCTTCTATCGTCAGAAATTACTCCTAATTCCCAGGTACCTGTTTCGGGAGGTGTGATAGTCCCTGTCCAACGTACTGAAAAATTATCTACAGGTACACCTTTCCCCGGTGAATTTTTATCCCAATAGAACTCCATGTCTTTATCTATTTGTGTAAACACGGGTCTTCCATATAATTCAGGATTGTCGTAATAAGCACCCATAAGCCCTTGCGAACCATCCGGAGCTTTTAAGTATTCAGCTGGTACTGTTACTAAAGCACCTCCTTCATCATAAGGATTTACTCCTTTGGTATAAATTATCTTTACTTTGTCTCCCAATTTATTCTGGATTCCCTGCAAAAATGTTATTGGTTTTGAAGAAGTCCCATTATAGTTCCCATAAAGAATATCGTCTCTTGTAATGTATGGTCCGATTACTGCTACCGATTTTATCTTATTCTTATCTAAAGGTAAGATATTCTTTTCATTTTTCAATAAAACCATACTTTCACAAGCTGCTTTATATGCCAATGCTCTGAATTCTTTTCTATCGTATGCATCTTTTGGTATGTGCTGATATTTAACCATAGAAGGAGGGTCAAACATCCCTAACTTCATTCTGGCAAGCATTAATCGTGTTAAAGAAGTATCTAATTCATTTTCGGTTATTAAGCCATTTTTTACAGCATCTTTCAAGGCGGTGTATTCTCCTCCACAAGTAAGGTCGCAGCCTGCTTTTACAGCTAATGCGCATGCTGAGTCAGCTGTTTTAACATAGCTATGACCTGCATAAATATCTCCTATTGCTCCACAGTCAGAGACTACATATCCTTTGAATCCCCATTTTTTTCTTAAAATATCATTTAATAATAAGTTGCTTGCACAACAAGGTACGCCGTCAAAACTTGAATATGCGCCCATTATAGAGTATGCTCCTCCTTCAACAATTAAATCGTGGAAGGCTGCTAAATAAGTTTCGTATAAATCTCTTTTGCTTACTCTGGCATCAAAAGTATGTCGCAAAGGTTCAGGGCCTGAGTGGACTGCATAATGTTTGGGTGTTGATATTACTTTAAAATATTTAGGGTCGTCGCCTTGCAATCCCTTTACAAATGCCACACCTATTCGTGATGTTAAATAGGGGTCTTCGCCATAAGTTTCCTGTCCGCGCCCCCATCTTGGGTCTCTGAAGATGTTGATGTTAGGCGACCAGAATGTTAATCCCTGGCAGAAAGTCATTGAACCTTTTGCTAAAGCTTCATAATGTTTTGCACGAGCTTCAGTTGAAATTATATCAGCTTCTTTATATATTAAGTCGGTATTCCATGTGGATGCCATGCCTATTGCCTGAGGGAAAACAGTTGCAATCCCATTAAAGCCAACTCCATGTAAACCTTCGCTCCACCAATTATAATGTATGATGTTTAACCTTGGAATTGCAGGTGCATCATTCTGCATTTGAAGGATTTTCTCGTCCAATGTCATTCTTGAAATCAAATCAGCAACTCTTTGTTCAAAAGACAGAGAAGTATTCATGTAAGCTGCTGTATCCTGAGCTTTTAATGTATTATTCATACATAAAAATAAAGCAATTGTAAAAAGTAATAGTGTATTTTTCATGTTCATTATATTGATTTTAATTCATTTCTTAATAATCGTAATTCGTAATTCATAATTCATAATTGTTTATTCATCTTTAGATTGCTTCGTCGTGCCTCCTCGCAATGACGGCATGGGTATTTGCAATGTTTTCGTTTTTATCCGCTAAGCGGTTCAAACCGCTAAGCGGGATTTCGTACAAAATTACATATTATTTTATTAAAATTATGAATTATGAATTATGAATTATGAATGAATTTAAGAATTTGCAATATCTTACTACTTCATTGCTTGCAAAACGAAGCAAATTATTCTTTGTTTTTCATCTTTAGATTGCTTCGGGCAAAGCCCTTGCAATGACGATTTGGGTTATTCTTAATTTCACAAAAAATTCATAATTCATAATTCTTAATTTTTAATTCTATCTCCCTCATTCATAATTAATAATTCATAAATCATAATTTGTTTTTAACCTAATTTTATTTATTATTGAAAATAAGTTGTCGATTATAGTAGAAGATAGATTAATTACTTTACTTTTGTAGCCCCAAGGCAAGATGTTACATAATCTTACATGGGGACATTAAATTTATTTAATACGCACAAAATGGCAAATACGCCAAACACAAGATTGCATGTAAAAGGTAGTGTCTTAGAAGTAGTTACCGCTGGAGTAGTTATCTGCAATCACGGAACTGAGCTTATAACTGAGCTCGTAGTTGAGCGCCCTTTATGGGCAACTCCTTATTTTCCAACATTTATCACACGTCTTACAGGCTATTTAGGCTCGTATGTAGGTGATGACCGTACAGATGCTCAAAGAGATGCGACTGTGATAGTTGAAGCTCTGGAAAAACAGGCTAGAGCTAAGCTAAGTTCATTTAAAATTCAGCTTGATGCTGACTTCCGCACTAACAAACCAAGATTAGCTGAGATTTTAAATACGTTGGGTTTCACATTGTATTTTAAAAATGCTATTATTAGTAAAGAAGTTAATCTGCTTAATTTATTGGAAAGGTTTAAAACAAACATGATCCCTACATTGCAAGCAGAAATTGTAACTGCCGGAGGTAATCTTGCTAATATCATTCTTATTAAGACCTTGGCTACAACATTACCTGCTGCCAATATGGTTCAGGAAGGACTTAAAGGTACTAAAAAGTTGACAACTGAAGGTATGGTTACCGATTTTAACGATGCTTATGATGAATTAATGAGTATCTGCAAAGTAGCTCAGAATATTTATAAGGAAGATGCTGCTAAAAAACAACTGTTTTCTTATGCACACACCTTAAGTATTTTAAGAGGTGGCACACCCGCAGTGGTTGTTCCACCGGTAGTAGTTCCACCTGTAGATCCGCCTGTTGACCCTCCTACAAATTAATTAAGAGTAGGGGTGTTTGCCAAACATTTTAATTTAATTACCATGAATAATGTAAAAGTTGTTCATGGTTTTTTTTATCTTTATAAAAGAGTTATTAAAAATAAAAATAAAGATAAGAAGAATACAATAGAATTCAGTTTAGATTTAGATTTTGATGTTGAGTTTTATAAAATAGACAGAGAAAAAGATAAAGTAGATGGAACAATTAATCAATAAGATTAAAAGATTAATGAATTAGATGAAGATTCTAATGAATTAGATGAAGATTCTAATGAATCGGATGAAATAGTTAATGAGTATGATGTATAATTTAATCAATAAGACAAAGCATCTAATGAGTATGATGAAAGGTTTAAGGTTTGTGATTGAAAGTTTAAAGAGTATGATTGAAAGTTTAAAGAGTGTGATGGAAAGTTTAAGGAGTATGATGGAAAGTTTAAAGGGTGTGATGGAAAGTTTAAGGTGTGTGATGTTAAATCTAATGAATCATGCAGAAAGTGCTTAAAAGACAATGCTTCAGATGATAACAAAAACGAGAATCGTTAAGTTGTTTTGTAAGTAGTTTATTATCAACACTAGGATAATTACAAAAAAGAGAGTACTTAAAGTGCTTAAAGTGCCTAAAATGCCTAAAGTTGTTTTGGGAATTAAGAATTATTTTTGGAATAATAAATTAAATATCCTCTACTTGAGCAAGTCCGCAGAGAGAATAGAAAAAGGCGAAGAAGGTAACTCCTGCCTGAGTCTCTATTGTATCTTCGTTGAGCATCGATAATAGAAAAATAATAAAGAAAGTAAGAAAATAATAGTTAAAAATACGTTTGTTGAGGATAACCGGATAAATGAGTGCAAACATAAATATAAGAAAACCAATAAAACCTAAAGCGGCGAAGATAGATAGATATTGATTGTGGGAGCGAAGCTTCGTACCATAGAGGTCAGAGTGCATTGTACGTAACTCCTGATCAAAAGCTATCACCATATCACCTGTACCTACTCCAAACCAAAAGTGATTTTTAATGATATTTAAAGATGCTTTCCATAATTCGAGCCTTTGTACAAGCGAATAGCCCTTGGTGTTGCCGGTATGCTTATACATATTTATCTCATACATTGTTTTATAAATTCGTGATGAAATAAGATGCCCCGAACGGTAATTAACATTGGCACATCCATTCTCAATATCTTTAATTTCATCATTAGTAAGCATAGTTACAGCATTAGCATCCTTTCGATAGCCTTTTGAATTGAGAAATCGGATAAGTGTATTTGAAATCGGCTGATGTTGATAATCACAACTATCAAAATTCAATTTAGATCGCTCATTCCATGCTTGCTTTAGCTCAGGCATACAGACGTATAAACCTGTTTTATAACCATTCTCAATATTCCAGTCGAGGGTATCATGTTGATAAGGATTTCCTTTAGCAGTAAATTTATCTAATTTAGAAAAATTAACAGGTTTTAATGTATAATTCTGCTTATAAAAATGGAGAATATAAAAAGAAATTACAATTGGAAGAGCAATACAAAAAAGAATTCCCGTAAGGCGAATAAATTTATTTTGATTTGTAAAGATCACATATAGAAGATATATAAAAATAAGAGCTATCAAAATAAAAATACCTGTAAAGGCTTGAAGCAAAAAGAGGAAAAACAGAAACCAACAAAGCAAAAGTCCGGAAATGGTTTTTATTTTATAATTAAACTGTCTTTCGTTAATCATAAAATAAAAAAGAAAACAAATAATAAGACAAAGATTCAAACTGAAACGGATATGCGACACAAAAATATCGGTAACAATATCGTGGATACTTATGTGATTAACAGTGTTGTAATAAATAGCATAAAGGGTGCCGAACAACACAGCCGTGATATAAGAATATATAATAAGAAAATACTTCTTCTTGCTGATAGCAGGCGAAGTAGTAAAGATTATCGGTAAAGCTAATATAGGGAGTTTGGTGCGAATATCTTTTAAAGCGTAGTCGAAATCAGTTGTATAGAGCAGTCCGATAATATGGATTAAGAAAATAGAAGTGAAGATTAAAGCAGGCTTGTTTGTGAAGAAGGCTTTGAATTTGAGATGGACGTTTTTGTCGAGAAGCCAGTTAATTGAGAGAATCATCTGTCCCAAACTCATTAAATAATTAGAAAGAGTTAAACCCGTGACAAGCACAATAATACCCAGCAAGTAAATATATTGCTGCATGGCAAGCTTAAATAAAAAAAGCTTGAAGAGATAGCTATAAATATGTTTGAAGAAACTAATCAATTAGCATGATTTGTTACTTTTTAGGAGCAGTAGTGGTTAATATCGCTTTATATTGAGCAGTATCTCTAAAAACTGAAATCGCTTTTGCAATCTCCGGGTCGTCGGATAAAGAAGCTTCAATTCTACCTTTTTGATAGTAGTATCTGTTTACTATTTCTCCTTTTAATAATACTTTGATCTCTTCCTTGTTTTTCTTTAAATCTGAATTTTTATCATGGATTAACTTCTCTTTTAAAGCTTCATACTCGTTTTTTATAGCATCAAAATACTTTTCGTTAACAGCTATATCTTTTAATTCCTTTAAATTCTTCTCTGATTTAGTAACGTAATCGTAATCCTTACCTGATAAGAATCGGGTGAAATCTTCGAAAATAGAATCTGTAATAGTGAAGTCCTTAGCCGAAGCAATTGTAGGATGTGATTGACGGTATTTATTAGCATAATCAAAGATCAGATACTTAGTAATAAGACTTATTGTAAGATTGCTTAAAATCTCAGGTTTTAATGGAACATCAGGTTCGATACCTCCACCATCATAAACTGTTCTTCCATTCTTTGTTTTAAAAGCTGTCTTTAATGAATCGGCAATCTTGCCTGCACTTCCGTCCTCGTTGCGATGTGTATAGTCAATTGCCTGAATACATCTTCCACTTGGGATATAATACTTAGCAACTGTGATCTTTACCTGAGAATTGTAACTAAGTGGGAAAATATTTTGAACTAAACCTTTTCCATATGTTTTCTGTCCGATAATAATCCCTCTGTCTAGATCCTGAATTGCTCCGGAAACGATCTCAGATGCAGAAGCACTATTTCTATCTACTAATATAATTAAAGGAATCGTAAGATCTGTAGCAGCATTTGCAGTTTTGTGAGAATAATTTCGTTCTTCTACCTTTCCTTTTGTACTAACCACCAATTGACTTTTTTCAGTAAATATGTTGACTATGTTAACAGCTTCGTTTAATAAACCGCCACCATTTCCACGCAAATCTAAAATAAGATATTTTATATTGTTCTTTTCTTTCATCTTTAAGAATGCTTCCCGCACCTCATTACCTGCATTCTGAGTGAAACCGTTTAACTTAATATATCCAACATCATTACTTAATGCTCCATAAAAAGGGATATTATCAATCTTGATCTCTTCTCTGGTTAATGTTTTTTCAATAGGTTTTGATTCGCCATTACGTTCAATCAAAAGAGTTAAAGTAGTACCCGGCTGTCCTTTTAAGATAGAGCTAATATCACTAACAGTTTTTCCTTTAGTTGATTTCTTATTTATTTCTAATATCCTATCACCTGGAATTAACCCAGCTTTATTTGCAGGAAAACCTTCGTAAGGTTCTGAAATCACAATGTCATTTCCATTCTGATGAATCAAAGCTCCTACACCTCCATACTGACCTGTAGTCATCAATCTGTAATCTTCGATTTCTGATTCGGGAATGTAATTAGTATAAGGATCAAGATCATCTAACATAGCGTCAATCCCTTTCTTCATCAAGTCGCCCGAATTAATCGGATCAACATAGTTAAGATGCAACTGTTTGTATAAGGTAGTAAAGATCTCAAGGTTCTTCGATATCTCAAAATCGTTGTCATTCTTTTGAGAAAATGAAGAAAAAGTAAGAAAAGTAAAAGCAATAATAAAAATAGATATTCTAAATCTTTTCATGTTTCGACAAAATGTTATCATATTAGTATAAAGTATTGTTTTAAATCATTAAAATTATTAAGGAACCGGGTCATAACCACTCCCACCCCAGGGATTGCATGACAAAAATCGCTTTAAAGTTAACCATCCTCCTTTAAATGGTCCGTGCTTCTTTATTGCTTCTACTCCATATGACGAACAAGTAGGAGTATATCTGCAAGAAGCAGGAAAATAAGGAGAAATAGTATATTGATATATGCGAATTAGTAAAATCAACAACTTACTTAGCAATCTTTTCATGTTCCTTTAATAAACGCTGTAAAATTAATATTATTTTTTCGTGAATCAATTTAAAATCTACAATTTCTTTTTCGGTATATATTAAAGTAAAAACAAATTTTTTATCACTATCGCTAATACTTTCAGATAAAATTGATTTATTGATACGATAAGCATCTCTTACAAGACGTTTTAATTTGTTTCTGTCAACAGCTTTTTTAAAGTTTCTTTTTGGGATACTGATTAATATCTGCGATGGAAACTTAAAAGTAGCCGTAATTATATTCCATTTAATGCTAAAGGGATAAATAAAGAAAGAACTACCCTTAATAAAAAGAGAATTAATGATCTTTTTGTTTGTTAAACGTTCTTCTTTTCTAAAATTTAACATTAATATTGTATTGTTTTAACTAAAATAAGGGACGATGAAAAGATATCAACGTCCCTTATTCTAATGTTTAGTATTGTTTATTATTTTTTCTTAGCAAGTTTAATAATATATTGTTCGAGTGCCATTGCCATCGACGGAGCAGTTTTAGTAGGAGCAGAAATCTCTAAAGTAAGATTAGCTTCTTCTATAGCTTTTGCAGTAGTTGCTCCGAAAGCTGCAATAATAGTTTTGTCCTGTTGAAAATCAGGGAAATTATTAAATAGAGATTTAACACCAGATGGACTAAAAAGAATTAACATGTCATATTTTTTAATATCAATGAAAGTTAAATCAGCATCAACTGTTTTATAAATTATAGCTTTTTTAAAATGGATAGTATGCTTTTCAAGTAATTCAGGCATATCCTGTTTATGTATATCTGAACATGGTAAAAGAAACTTATCTTCCTTATGTTTAAGGATAATATCCATGAAGTCCTTTAAAGTCTGCTTTCCATGAAATATCTTTCTCTTACGATATTGCACATATTTTTGAAGATATAAAGCAATAGCTTCTGAAATACAGAAATATTTCATAGTATCCGGTATATCAGCTCTAACTTCTTTAGCAATTCTAAAGAAATGATCAACTGCATGTCTGCTTGTAAATATAATAGCACTGTGGTCTAAAATATTTATTCTATCAAGTCTAAATTCTCTCCCTGGTATCCCTTCAATCTTAAAGAATTTGTGAAAGTCAAACTTAATATTGTATTTCTCAGCTATATCACGATATGGTGATTTTTCTAAATCTGAAGGCGGCGGTTGAGAAATTAAAATGTTCTTTATTTTCATCCTGAATCTTTATTTATTTCACCATGATTAATTAATAATATAATTAAAACGAAACTAACCCATTAATAAATTTTGTCAATAAAATGACAGGTAAGAATTCGACGGTGCAAAGGTACAAAAATAAATATAAACTAGAGAATCTTGAATAATTAATTCCTGTAAACGTATTTCTAAATATTCTGATAAAGTAGAAAATAAATATGATAAGTATACAAATAATAAGTAGTTTATCTGTTATGAAATTACTTGAAAAACTATATAAAAATAAAAAGGGAAGAACTAAGAAACCTGTAATTATATTTGAGATATATGTGTTTAACAAATAGTAGAAAGTTGCATTAATATTTCTAAATGCATTACTTATGAATTTTATTAATAAAATTTTTAATACAGAAAAACTTACGATAGCTATTAATATTTTTAAATAAAAAATTAGATTAAGATTATAGTGTTTATTTATGTTGAAATATTTTTCAGATATAAATAAAACTAAAAGGGAAATTGTTAAGTAATAAATTGATAAAAGAGGTAGTAAGATAAATTCTTTTGATAAATCCCCATCTCTATTCAATTGGTTAATTGCTCTGTTAGTAAAAAGCGAGTTGAATATTTGTTTTAATCTTTTTCTAAATAAAACAATTACCAAAGTAAATAAAATTAGACCTAAAAATTGGATAATAAATATCCAGTCAGAATAAAGATTTGTAATTTCACTATTATTTTTATTATAAGGGGTTAACAAATGTTTTGAAAATATTGTTGGGGAATAACTGATATTAGTATCATGTTTTTGGTTATTGATACTAAAATATTTAGATGAAAGAAAATTATTCTTTTTAATTGTATCCGATTTCGCTAAAAAAATTGAATCTTGTAAATGCTTTTGATTTAATGGTAAGGATTGGACAAAATAGAAATCCTTAGCCAAACTATTCGAATCTTTATTTACAACTTGATTTTGCATTAAAATTATAATGATAAGAGAAGAACTTTAAAAAGATTTAAACAAAACAACTAACTTAAATGAAAAAGGTTGGTTTTAATTAAACCAACCCTTTTAAATATGTTTTCTATATGATTTTTTTAATATTTATAACTTAAATTGAAGATTAAACCTAAATTAACTGTTAAAGATGATGCAGCAGGTGTAGCGAATATCTGATTGTATTTAACATCAAAATTCATACTTAAGAGTTCGTTAAAATCAACAAAGAAACCTACATATGGTGTTAACCCAAAATTGCCGTCTATATTAGATCCATTTAAAGCTTCGAAACTTCTAAAGTCAGCTGATTTATCTTTGTTAGTTACAACATCTATAGTATAATTAATAACGTAATATCCTAGCCCTAATCCTACATAAGGCTTAAATTTCTTTAGAGGTGAAAAGAAATATTCTACATTAATTGTGAATGGTAATAAAGTAGATGAACCATCAACTGATAAAACTTTTAATCCTGTTGTGTCATTCATTGCAGCAATCATAAAATTAGTATCTAATGTTGATTTATATGCATCTTTCAAGCCAGATTTATAATAACCAAAACTAAGACCAAACGCAAAATGGTCATTAATAAAGTAATGTGCTTGAAGCCCTAATCCCATACCTGCATTAATGTTAGTGCCATAGTCTCCAAAAGGGATTGAGGCCCCAAATGAAATCCCTAAAAAAGTTTTTCCCTCAGTGTATTTTTTGTACACATTAGTTTCTTGAGGCGTATTTATTGACAAATCTAAGGGTTTGAAACCCATTTGTGCTTTTGTTAAACTAAAAAACAAAAGAAAAATTATTAACCATGAAAATGCTAACTTCTTCATTTGATGTATTTTTTATATTGTTTAAAAATAACTTAAAATTTTATCAAAAGTATTAAAAATTAT
>CAIWDQ010000138.1 GCA_903911455.1 uncultured bacterium | reverse complement strand
GCTTCATTTATAACAATTTTATCATCATGCCTTAATAAAAAGAAAGAAATAATCATCAATGATACTATTAATAAGGGATCTAATATAGAGAATATAAATAAATCCTCATACTCTGTTATCAAATTTAAGATTGATAATCAAGAGTGTTTTGCAACAATAAATGAATATTTTAAACACTATAATTATAAATCAGACTTCCCTTTTGCATTATGGATAAAAGTTGAAACAATAGAACAGAATTCTAATGGTCATCCAACTGATAATGAAGCTTTACTTTTTAATGAAATTGAAGATTCAATTATTTCTCAGCTTGATAAAAAAACTCCATATTGTTTCATTGGTAGAACTACTAGAAATGGGTTTAGAGAAGTAATGTTTTATGTCTCTGATAAAGATAAATCATTTGATCTAATGAATAAATTTGTGAATAGTAATAAATTTAAAAGAAAAATAGAATTAACAATTGATAGAGATGATAAATGGAAAAGTGTTAGTGGATTTATAGAATAATTATTATCTTTTTCTATTATAATTCATAGCTAAATAAGTAATATTTCAAATAACAAAAAGCTTAATGTATAAATCACTTTTAATATTATTCAACTAAAAACAATTCTTAAAATAAAAACAACCTTACTCAAAATCAGCATACAAAAGATACTTCTTACGCATTAGTTTAAACTTAGCTAAAGCAGGAATCCAGCTCTTGCGTATCTCAACCTCTGATTTGCCTTCAATAATCTGCTTACGCAATTTATCAGTACCTGCAAGCTTATCAAAGAAAGGAGTAAAGAATTCACCTTTATCATTTAATCTTTTATAAAGATCCATCAACCAGAATATATTAATCCTACGGTCGTTGCGAAGTATATTCACCGAGTAATTAGTAAGATTATAACCATGGCATACAATATTATTATATAAAGGGTCTTTGGCCATGCCCGGGATACTCTGCGGCTTAAATTCAAACTCGGTTTTATCCAGTTGAGGATGCCCAATCACCTGAAAAGGAGATGTAGTACCGCGTCCAACACTCACAATAGTGCCTTCAAAAAGGCATAAAGAAGGATAGAGATACACGGCATTCATATTTGCAAGGTTTGGCGAGGGTTTTACAGGCAATTGATAGGTATAGGCATGGTTGTAATTATAAACCGTAACATACTTAAGCTTACACTTAATACCATTCTTCAACCAACCTTCACCATTTATCATAGTGGCATACTCAGCTATCGTCATTCCATGCACCAAAGCCACAGGATGCATACCCACAAACGAAGCAAATTTAGGCTCAAGCACAGGTCCATCAACGAAATAGCCATTAGGATTAGGGCGATCCAACACCAGAAACTCTACATTATTTTCGGCACAAGCCTCCATCACATAATGCATAGTTGAGATGTAAGTAAAGAACCTTGCCCCCACATCCTGCATATCAAATATAACAATATCAATACCTTTCAGGTCATCAGCTTTAGGTTTTTTATTATCACCATACAGTGAGATAATATTTAAACCCGTTTTGCTGTCAATGTTACTCTTAACTACCTCACCAGCTTCGGCTTCACCCCTAAAACCATGCTCAGGGCAAAACACCTTTTTAATCTTAATACCTAACGTAAGCAAGCTATCTATAATATTAGTATTATGTATCAGAGAAGTCTGATTAGCAACCACTGCCACATTCTTATCTTTAATCCACGGAAGATACCTCTCGGTTTGCTCGCAACCTGTTCGGATATCTTGAGCAGTAATTACTTTTATTGAAGTATATTCTTCCTGTGCTTTAAGCGTCATTAAATTTAAAAAAATAATAATGCTTATAATAAGATGTTTACAAAAATAAAGCTTGTTCATATCGTTAGTTTGATCTTTAGTTTGAAAATTATTAATAACTTTGTAAAATTAATAAAACACTATCAATTGAACTTAGAATTCTTTATAGCAAGGCGCTTTTTAACAAAAAATAAGAAAAACATCTCTCAACCTATCATAAGGGTTGCCATTGGTGGGATAGCTCTGGGTATTGCAGTAATGATCGTTTCTGTTGCAATAGTCACTGGTTTTCAGCAAAAGATCACCAATAAAGTAATAGGCTTTGGCGGCCATATTCAGATAGGCAAGTTTGATCTTAACCAAACTTTTGAATCTAATCCAATCATTAAAAACGATACTCTTGAAAAAGGTTTGATGAATATAGCGGGAGTTATCAATGTTCAGGTATTTGCTCATAAAGCAGGCATCATCAAAACCGATAGTCAGATACAGGGCTTTGTTCTTAAGGGCATTGGCAGCGATTACGACTGGAAGTTTATGAAAGAAAACCTGATAGAAGGCTCCGTTATTGACATTAAAGATACTGTAAAAACGAATGATGTACTGGTTTCAAAATACCTTGCCGACAAACTTAAGTTAAAGCTTAATGATAAACTGAGGACTTACTTTATCAGCGACAAGCAACTGCGTGCTAGAGCGTTTAACATTAAAGGTATCTACGAAACAGGTCTTGAAGAGTTTGATAAGAAGTTTGTATACGCCGACATTGCGCACATACAGAAGCTAAACAACTGGTCGCCACTACAGGTGGAAGGTTACGAAATATTGATCAATAACTTTAAAGAAATTGACAATATCTCAAATGAGGTGTACTCAAACATTGACAACAGCCTTAATTCAAAAACCATAAAAGAGTTGCACCCTGAGATATTTAGCTGGCTTAACCTTACGGATATGAACGTTGTAGTCATTATAGTGATACTTTCACTAATCTCGGCAGTAACTATGATATCAACTTTATTGATAATAATACTTGAGAAAACGAATACAATCGGGACTTTAAAAGCATTGGGAGCGCAAAATATTACTGTAAGAAGAATATTTATCTATCAGGCAGTATATATCACATTCAGAGGACTCTTATGGGGTAATCTGATAGCATTTATCATCTGTTTTATACAATTTAGATTCGGTCTTTTCAAGCTGGATCAGTCTCAATACTATGTACCTGTTGTTCCAATCAACTTCAGCATTATTCCAATACTATTGATTAATGCAGGAGCAATAGTACTTTGTGTGCTTTCGCTGATAATCCCATCATACATAATAACTAAAATCACACCTGTAAAGGCAATCAGATTTAATTAAAGCTTATGATAAGCAAGATCATACATATTGATATGGATGCCTTTTATGCATCTGTTGAGCAAAGAGATGATCCATCGCTACTAGGCAAAGCTGTTGCTGTAGGCTTTGATAAAGAACGAAGTGTAGTGTGTGCAGCTAGTTACGAAGCGCGTAAGTTTGGTGTGCGCTCGGCAATGCCTTCAGTGACTGCACGTAAGAAATGCCCCGAATTGATCTTCGTAAAGCCTCACTTTGATAAGTATTCAAAGGTATCAAAACAAATACGTGCTATCTTTGAAGAATATACCGATCTGGTTGAACCTCTTTCTCTTGACGAAGCTTACCTGGATGTTACCACTAATAAAAAAAACATTAACTCCGCAACTCTAATTGCTAAAGAGATTAGAGAAAAAATTAAAGAAGTTACAGGTTTAACAGCTTCAGCAGGTGTTTCTTTTAATAAGTTCCTAGCAAAGATAGCTTCGGATTATAAAAAGCCTGATGGTTTATTTGTAATTAAACCCGAACAAGCAGATCGGTTTCTGGAAGAATTGGATGTTGATAAGTTTTATGGTGTTGGTAAAGTGACTGCTGTTAAAATGCATTCGCTGGGTATATATAAAGGTGCTGATCTTAAAAAGAAGACTAAAGAAGAATTAACAAAGCTTTTTGGTAAATCAGGTGCATATTATTATGATATTGTTAATGGTAACGATCATCGTCCTGTGGTCCCCCATCGCGAAAGAAAGTCCTTAGGCACTGAAGAAACCTTTGAGAAAGATCTTACAAAGAAGTTTGAAATCATCACTGAATTGTATCACATAGAACATCATTTGTTTGAGATGATAGTAAAGTACAATTCGCTTGGTAAAACCTTAACCCTTAAGATTAAATATGCTGACTTCGTTCAACAAACAAGGAGCAAAACACTCCCTGTTAATATAGATAACTTTAAACTGTTGCACGCTACAGCTAAAGAATTATTAAATAATATTGATTATAAAAACCCAAATCTAAAGATTAGATTACTGGGATTAAGTGTTTCTAACTTTAATAAAGAAGACCTAAAACCTGAAAAACAATTAAAATTAGAGATCTAAGTTATACATTAAAGTCAATAAGATTCTTTAGAGACTATTCAAAAAACTCATACTCGTATTTATACATTCTATTGTGATGATATTCTCTCCCAAACGACTGAACTTCTACTATATTACCATCTAAATAAGTATTGGTAATAGTAGAAACAACTTCGCCTTCTTCATCAGTTTCTTCCTGCTTCATAGCATTACCTTCTTCATCATATTCAATAGTAAAGAAAGCATATTTACCTATTCCTTCCTCAAGCAAAGTAATCATATTATTCTTATTATCATATGTATAAGTATAACGTTCAACCAGTTTCCCTGATTTATCCAGAGCAAGAGTCTTAGTTTTATTACCTCTTTCATCATACTCATATTCTGTTGCATTTTTATCTTCAGTTTCAATATCATAAAACTCAGTCTTAACTAATAAACCTGCATCATTAAATACATATTTCTTCTCAGCTAAAATAGTTTTATCAGCATCATATTTACATTCATTAATCAGATTCTCTTTATCATATTTATAGATTGTAATAGATTCAACTTCATCATCCGAATCAGTTAGAGTCCTTTTAACTATTTTATCTTGATCATATTCAAAAATCATTGTATCAAACATATCATCCTGATAATAGATAAGCTCTTTAGTTATTTGTTTTTTATCATTATAAAAGAATTCATGACGTTCAGCTATCTCATTTTCATTAAATAAAATCTCTTCTGTCTTTAGATTCTCATCATTATATTTAAATTGAATATGTTCTTCAACTTCTTCATCCGAATCAAAGGATTTTGTTTCAATCGTATTGCCATTCTTATCAAACATTAGTTTTGATATAAGATAACCTTCAACTTCCACTGATTCATCAGTATCATTATCTGAAAAGGTATTAAAACGATACTTTTCGAGTGATTTAATTTGTTTTTTCATATGTGAATTATTAATAGTAACTTTGCGATTCAAAATTAAGCAATTTAAACATACAAAATAAGTATTATTAAAAATAAAAAACAATACGAATAAAGATGAAAAAATTCACTGTTAATCTTCTATTAATTACATTAATTATGCTATTGAGCTTCCCTTTATCAGCACAAGTAAAATATCCTAAAACAAAAAAGAAAGGACAGAAAGATGTCTATTTTGATGTTAAAGTTAAAGATCCTTACAGATGGCTTGAAGATGATAAATCATCTGAGACTGCAGAATGGGTGAAGAATCAAAATAAAGCAACTCAAGATTATCTAAGCAAAATACCTTATCGAGATAGTATAAGACATACGTTGGTTAATATGTGGAGGTACGAGAAATATGGATTACCTATAATAGGAAATAATTACATTGTATATTCTAAAAACCCGGGGGTTCTTAACCAAAGTATTATATATAAAAGAATGAATGGGTCAAATGAGGAAAGCATTTTAATTGATCCTAATAAATTATCAGATAAAGGAACATCTGCTATTAGCAATATCAGTATACAAAAAGATGGGAAATACATTGCATATTGCGTTGCACAGAATGGTTCTGACTGGAATGAAATTCATGTGGTTCAAGAAAATGGTAATCAATTACGCGATAGAATCACCGGTATTAAATTTACGAGCATTACATGGCTTGATGAAGGCTTTTACTATAGCCGTTATAGAGATGCAAAAGTAGAAAAAAGTTTAACTTCAACTAACGAAAATCAAAGCGTATTTTATCATAGAATTGGTTCTCAAATGGAAGAAGACAGAAATATTTACACAGACCCTTCTCATCCTAAACGTACTTATTCTGTTAGTATTCCAGATGGTGAGAGATATCTTATTCTTTACACAACAGAATCAACTTCAGGAAATGCTCTTTCATATATGAAAGTTGGTTCTGAAACCCAAGAATTTACAACAATAGTTAGAGAATTTAAGAATGATTATCATGTATTAGGTGATAATGAAGAAAACTTATTAATTCTAACTAACGAAAATGCTCCTAATTATAAAATTGCTAAATACAATGTAAATGAAAATAAATGGTCTGATTTAATTCCTCAAAAGAGTGATGTTCTTCAATCTGCAACTGTTTCTGGCGATAAAATGATAACAGTGTATATGAGGAATGCAATTAGTGTTTTAGTAATATATGATCTTAACGGTAATCAAGTTAGTGAAATTAAATTACCTGAAATGGGTAATATTTCAGGTATTAGTGGAAAAAGGGATAACCCAAATGCTTATTTCTCATTTAACACCTTTACAACTCCAACAACAATTTATTCCTTAAATTCGGCAGGTGGGGAACATGATTATTTTTTAAAACCTACACTTAATTTACCCGAAGTTGATTTGACAACTGAACAGGTTTTTTACACTTCAAAAGATGGAGTTAAAATACCAATGTTTATTGTTCATAAAAGAGGGATAACACTTGATAGCAATAATGCTGTTTTACTTTATGGATATGGAGGATTTAATATCAGTTTAACTCCATCGTTCAGTGTTAGTAGAATGTTGTTTCTAGCTAATGGCGGTATATATGCTGTTGCAAATATAAGAGGAGGTGGTGAATTCGGTCGCAAATGGCATGAGCAAGGTACTTTGTTAAATAAGCAAAATACTTTTGATGATTTTATTGCTGCTGCTGAATATCTGATTACAAACAAATATACCAATCCTCAAAAACTTGCCATTTCTGGTGGTTCTAACGGCGGTTTATTGGTTGGTGCATGTATGACACAACGTCCTGAGTTATTTAAAGTAGCATTGCCTGCCGTGGGAGTACTGGATATGCTTCGTTATCATAAGTTCACTATAGGATATTCGTGGCATACTGATTATGGAACTAGTGATGACAAAGTTCAGTTTAATTATCTTTATAAATATTCTCCTTTGCATAATATTAAGAAAAGAGTGGTTTATCCTGCTACATTTGTAACTACAGGAGATCATGACGATAGAGTAGTTCCTGCACATTCATTTAAGTTTATTGCTACTTTGCAAAAGAAGGGTAAACATAAAAACCCTATGTTAATTCGTATTGAAACTGATGCAGGTCATGGTGCCGGCAAACCAACGTTTAAAGCTATTGATGAAGCTGCTGATGTGTATGCTTTTACTTTTTATAATTTAGGAATGAAGTTTGAGCCAAAGTATTATAGATAATCTTATTTAACCCAGATTACGCATTAAGATATTAAAATGTCATTACAAATATCGAAATGTCAATTAAATAAGCTACTTTTTCTCTAATGCTACGCATTAGAAAATAAATGCCATAAATGATTGATTATTCGTAAAATATAACTGAACTT
>CAIWDQ010000137.1 GCA_903911455.1 uncultured bacterium | reverse complement strand
ACCTTTTTTTGTGTGGGCGACAATGTATATAAATATCCTGAAACATTTAAGTTAGTTGTGGCAGAAGGACACAGCATAGGCAATCATACTTTTAATCATCTTAAAGGCTGGAAAACTCCTTTAGATAATTATGTAGAAAATATTAATAAGTGCGAAGAGTATTTTACCTCTACTCTTTTTCGTCCGCCTTATGGTAAGATAAGTTTAAAACAATTATTAACTTTAAGAAAAGAATATAAAATTGTGCTTTGGTCGGTTATGAGTTATGATTTTAAAAAAGAAATAAGTGGGGAGCAATGTTTAGATAATGTTATCAAGAACACTAATGATGGTTCAATTGTTGTATTTCACGATAGTTTAAAAGCTCAGGAAAGAATGCTTTATGCTTTGCCGAGATTTATTGAATATTATCTTGAAAAAGGATTTAACTTTAAGAAATTATGAATTATGAATGAAGGCAATTAAAAATTAACAAGACGCATCGACAAGCTCAGCGACCCCTAATCAAGGTCCCTGAGCCTGTCGAAGGGAAATATATAAACAATATGGCATTAATAAGATCAGTTAAAGGAATAAAACCTAAGTTTGGAGACAATTGTTTTGTTGCAGATAATGCAACCATAACCGGCGATGTAGTGATGGGGAACAATTGCAGTGTGTGGTTCAATACCGTTATAAGGGGCGATGTACACACTATCCGTATGGGTAATAATGTAAATGTGCAGGATGGTGCTATCATCCACTGCACTTTTCAGAAAGCTGCCGTAAGTATTGGCAACAATGTTTCGATAGCACACAATGCTATAGTCCATGGCTGCACTATTCATGACAATGTATTGATAGGGATGGGGGCAATAATTATGGATGGTGTGGTTATCAATAGTAATTCTATTATTGCAGCCGGTGCTGTCGTGCTTGAGAATACTATTGTTGAAACGGGCACTATCTACGCAGGTATGCCTGCTAAAAAGATGAAAGAGATTCATCCTGCCTTAATAGAAGGACAAATTATGCGTATTGCGAATGCATATCCTATGTATGCAAGTTGGTACGATGAAGGGGATTAATCAATTAAGAATTAAGAATTAAAAATTAAAAATTAAGAATTGAAGGCAAATTAACTACGTCATTGCGAGGAGGTACGACGAAGCAATCTAAAAGACATTTAGTGATTTAAGGATTTAGAAGAAAAGCTTACCCCTTAGCCGATTTCCGGCTTGGCGATTATACTTAAAGACATTTATTGCACCTCGATTCCGCTCCTTGATCTATAATCAAGGGTCTCTGAGCCTGTCGAAGGGGGTGAGGTCATTAAAAGAGCCGTTATCACCCAAATGATAACGGCTCTTTTTTTATAACTCAAGTTCGTATGTTTGCAAAAAATAAGTTTCAGAAATAATTACTAAGTTTGTATTGTAGTAAATAACATTAATAATAATAAATCTGAAACTTATGAGATCACAAAATTACAAATTAGATTTTAATGGACAAAACATTTATGTAGGTTTTGACGTACATTTAAAAAGTTGGAGAGTAACAATTATGACAGAACATTTGACCCATAAGACTTTTTCTCAGTCTCCCAAACCTGAATTACTTT
>CAIWDQ010000136.1 GCA_903911455.1 uncultured bacterium | reverse complement strand
CAAATTCAGGAAATTTAGATAATAACTCTTTATCAGATAAATTTGGATTTTTTCTATAAGTTAGATCAAAATCCAATAATGCATTTTGTATATTTTTAAAATGAACAGATTTTAATCCCATATCGGTTGAAAAGGTATTATAATCAATACTTCCATAATCTTTCGGATAAGCTTTTTTTAATTCTGAATATACATTTTTAACATTACTTTCAGTTTTCATAAAATTAATAAACTCTTGCAATGTTACACTTTCATAATCTTTAGGATATTTTCTTTTCAAATCTTTTAGTACCCCTTTAAGATTTTCGTTAATCTCTTTTATATTTTTATAATCTTCATTTTTACTAACTAGAATTTTAAAGTCTTCTATTGATTTTTGATATCCTTTTGATTTAACATATGAATACATATCATCAAATACTTCACTATCTATATTTATAAGTTTAACGAAATCATCTTTTGTTTTTTTGTATCCAAGTGATTTTGCTCTGATATAAAGCTCATTAATTACATCATTATATTCTTTTTTATTATCTATATTTTGTGTAACAATAATTTTAGCAATAGAATCAGCTCTCAATACTTGTTCTTGTTTTATCTTATTTCCAATTTCTGTTTTATTTGGCTTTAAAGCAAAATAAAAGATACCAAAAGCTATAATAGTTATTCCAATTGACACTAAGATTAACTTTAAATTAATTACAATTTCTTTTGAGATAATAATCTTTGTTTTTGTTTCCATAATTGGTGTTTTAGTTTCGTTACTAACTTCTTTATTATTTTCTTTTTGTGTCCAGTCAAATATTATAATACCTAAAGTAATTATAGCAACTAGATAGTTAATCAAATGCCATGTTTCCTTTTGAAACCAAAACTTATGCACCGGATTAAATAAAACAGCAACTATTCCATAATAAATAAGAAGCCCTATCTGTTTCTTATCATAAGCTTTGTAAGCAAAATAAATAAATGTAGCCATTACCAGCCACCTAAGAAAAGTAAAATAACTGTATTGTTGTTTAGTTTCTACAGCTATAATCAGTGCTATAACTACTAATAATTTTAATATTGTATCAATTATTAAGGTTACTACTTGCTTTTTCATAATAATCTAAATTAAAATGTAAAAGTAAGCAATTTTTACTAATATATTAAATCTAATAATTAACAATATTATACTAAGATGCTCTTATAACATTGATAGTAACGGAAAGTAGGCTGTTGATTAAAATATTTTTCAAAATAAAAAAAGCTCCCCCAACCAAATGAGAGAGCTCCCTATTATAAATTTCTTAAATTCTTAAATCACCAATTCACCAAATCTCCAATTCACTAAATCAGAGGTTCCATAAGTATCTCAATTATCTGTTCCTCACCGGTAACAATTATTTCTTTATTTGCAGGTTTGTAATAGATAGCCGTTGCAATAATTTTTTGAGCTCCTTGCACTGCTTCAAATGAGGGAGTCCCTGATAAAGTAGTTACATGAACTTCTTCTTCACCTTCCACCAATGCAATCCCGCCAACAATCATATTTTTTGTGTTTATATCTTTCAATTCAATTATAATAGACCCTACAGGTATTTTAGGGTCTCTTTTCTTATGCCCGCCAAGTATTCCATCATTATTAGCACTCGTAAATTCACTAAAAAATTCAGGTTTAGCTTCAGCCTGATTTGCCATAATTTTTTCTATACTTGCTAAATTTTCATCTATTGCTATTATTTCTTTATCAAGTTCGGTAGTGTCGTAATGTTTATGCCCTATTGCAGCATCAGGTCCGTTTAATTCTTCTTCAAATCCATCAACATTAGCTTTATAAGCAGCTATCTGAGGATCGGTTATGCCATACTCAGCCAATGCTATCTTATTTGCAGTAACTATATTAAGTATATTTTTCATTAAACTTAATGCCAATTCACCTTTCCCTTCAAAACTGGTTTTTACAAGTTTCATTTCGCCTGCTAAAACGTTGTCGCCTGTATCAACAGCAAATTCATGAATTATACCGGCAAAAATAACTGCTTGTTTTGTACCCTCTTTTTTAAAGTTATTCTTTTTAGTAGCATAACCTTTAAGACCTCTAATCTGGTCATCTTTATACTTGTCGGCTAGTACAATATGAGCATTTAAAGACGTTTGTAAATTTTTTAATTTAATAATTGCAGTAACGTCAATTACAAATTTAGTAAGTACTCCGCTAACGCGCTTACCTCTGGTAAGAATTGAATTTTGTGGACGTGTCATAGTAAAAATCTTTATAACATTTAGTTTTTAACCACTTAAAGTTAATTAATTTTTAAGAAAACGGTTAATAAAGAATACCTTCTTAAAAATATCGTTTTTACTAATCAAAACTATAGACTTAGAAAACTTTGCAAAGGTAACTAATTAATTCAATTTATTAAAAATTAAATTTAATAGATATTTTTATGATTATTTTATTTTAGACACTACACCGATAAGTCTTATAAGTATAAAAACGTCGTCATTGCAAAGTCCAATACTTTCAGAACACCAAGTGATATGACAAATATATGAGAGCATCCTGACAGGTTTTTTTATCCTGTCAGGTATATTAAGCCTTCTTTGATTTAAACCTGACAGGATGGAAAACCTGTCAGGATATTAATAATCAATATACTTAAACAATATTGTCATTAGTAATGCAACGAAGTGGAATGAGGAATCCCAAATTACACCTCCAATAAACATATATCAGAAAACTATGATTATTTTTACTATAGGTAGAATAAAAACGAAATAAATTCATGACAATTCTTATCTCAAAAAATAAAATACCCCCATTTTTAAGAAAATATCCTATACTTGAAAAAAAACATCCTATCCTGAGAAAAAAATAACCTATCTAAAGAAAAAAATATCCAACCCCAACAAAAAAACATCCTATCCTGAGAAAAAAACATCCTATCCTGAGAAAAAAATATCCAATCCTAAATAAAAAACAACCTATGTTTTTTAAAAAATCACCGCCCTAAATTTCCCAAATAGCAATCTACCTAAAAAAATACCGACTACTGATAAAAAAATATACCCCTGAAAAATAAATATCATATACTGACATGAAAAATAAAATCACATTATAAAAAAATATCACCCAATGACAAAAAAATGACCTCATGAAGAAAAAATATACACTCCTGAGAAAAAAATATTAACTAATTATAAAAAAATATACACCAATATTTTATTAAAATGAGCAATATCAATATTATAAATAATCGTAGTGATAATTAAACGCTAAATTGATATAGCCTTATTTATCATTATAAAGATAATTTTTATATTGTCTTCCTAATAGCCTAAAAACCTAAACCGCTAAAAGCCTAAAAAAAAAGAAACTACTTCTTCTCATTATAACACTTCCTGCACAAAGGCTCATAAGTATCCATCTCGCCAAGCATTACAAGTTTATCGTTCTTCACAGTACGATGCGAATAATGAGCAAGGCTACCGCAACTCATACAGATAGCATGTACTTTGGTAACATATTCGGCCGCCGCCATAATCTGAGGTAACGGTCCAAAAGGTTTGCCAAGATAATCCATATCCAGTCCGGCCACAATCACCCTTACACCATTATCAGCAAGCTGATTGCATACATGCAACAAACCATCATCAAAAAACTGAGCCTCATCAATACCTATTACATTAGCATCCTCAACATAAAGCAAAATCTGGTCGGCAGTTTCCACAGGAGTTGAACTTATTGCATTTTCGTTGTGAGATACAACATTAACGTCATCATAACGGGTATCTATCTTAGGCTTAAAGATTTCAACCTTCTGTTTTGCTATCCTGGCACGCGTCAGTCTGCGGATAAGTTCTTCAGTTTTGCCCGAGAACATACTACCACAAATCACCTCTATCCAACCACTGCGCAAACTACCTTCTTCACTAGTTTCAAGAAACATATTTCTTTATTAATTACTTATGAATATTATTTTGTTGATATTATTTTTTGAAAAATCATTCTATGTCTGAAAAAATACCTAATTTAGCCTGAAATTTCAGGAGGCAAATTTAAGTAAAACATTTTAGGTTACGTAATAAATATCAAATATTTCTATTATGGATAAAAATATTATCAAGGAAATGATATCAAGACAACTTGATTTAATCATAGAACAGTTTAATAATCTTGATAAACAAAAAGGAAAGATCCCTCAAATTGATCTTGATATTATGAAAAGAAATGTAAGCATTCTTTACGAACAACTTTTTGAGTTGGAACGTGAGAATACTACTTCTTTATTTGATAAGAAAGATGCTGTTAAAGCCGAAACTGCTAAAGCTGTTGCTGAAAAAGAAGCTATTGAAGAAGCTCCTATTGCTAAAATAATAGAAGAACCTATCATCTTAAAAGAAGAACTGGAAGAAGAGATGACTTTTCCTGTTGATTTAACTCCTGATCCCGTAATAGAGGAACCCGAACCACCTAAAACTATTGAAACTATCAAAGAACCAGTAATGGAAGAACTCTTCTTTGAAGAGAAAACAATTATTAATAAAGTACAAGAACCAATTATTATTGAAGAACCTATATCTGAACCAGAACCAACTCCAGTATTTGAAGAAGAAACTATTGAAGTAACAGAAAATACAACAATAACTTTTGAAGAGACTCCCATCTTTACAGAAGAAAACAAAGTGATAGAAGAACCTCCTGCAATTGTTGTAGAAGAAGCTCCAATAGTAAATGCAGAACCTGAACTTCCCGAAGAACCATTTGATAATATACCACCAATCCATGTTGAAAAACCAATAGAACATACAGAAGAAAAACATACTGATCTCTTTGGTGGAAGTCATGCCACTATTGCTGATAAATATAAGAAGGAAACAAAAACAGTTATAGATAGATTGCACATAGAGACTGCTAATAAAACGATAGGGACCAAACATCAGCATCATGCTATCAAAGATTTAAAATCAGCTATAGGTATTAACGAAAAATTCCTTTTCATTAATGAATTGTTTAGAGGAGATATGAAAGCATTTAACGATGTTATCATTAAATTAAATGAGTACACTGATATAAATGATGCCGATAATTTACTAAACGAATTAAAAGAAAAATACAACTGGGCTGAGGATCTTGTGGCTTTCCTTACTTTAAAAGATTTTGTTATAAGGAAGTTCTTGTAGTATGGCGAACGGCAAACTATTTATATTCTCGGCACCTTCGGGGGCAGGCAAAACTACCATTGTTAAGCATCTTCTTAGTGTAAAACCCACGCTAGAGTTCTCGGTATCGGCTACCAGCAGAGAAAAAAGAGATGCAGAGATAAATGAAAAGGATTATTACTTTATTTCTGCCGAAGAATTCAGAAAGAAGATAGCTAATGATGAGTTTTTGGAGTGGGAAGAGGTTTACACCGATCAATATTATGGAACACTAAGATCAGAACTTGAAAGGATATGGGCAAAAGGGCATCATGTTATTTTTGATGTAGATGTGGTTGGTGGCTTGAATATAAAAAAAGCCTATCCTGATAATTCACTTGCCGTATTTGTGATGCCTCCTTCACCTGATATACTTAAAGAGAGGCTTACAAACCGCTCAACAGAGGATGATGAGAGTTTAAATAAGAGACTTGGCAAGGCTAACTGGGAGATTACTTTTGCTGATAAGTTTGATGTGATACTTGTTAATGATAACTTGAATGATGCATTTGAAGAAGCAATCAAAATTGTAGATCAATTTATTGAAAAGAAGTAATGAAGAAGAAGACCGGACTATATTTCGGATCATTTAATCCCATTCACAATGGGCATTTGATCATTGCCGAGCAGATACTTGCCAATTCGGATCTGCAGGAAATATGGTTCGTTATTTCACCACATAATCCTTTAAAAGAAAGAGCAAGTCTGCTTGATGATCATCATCGTCTGGCTTTGGTTAAGATAGCAATTGATGACAATCCTTCATTCCGCGCAAGCGATATAGAGTTTACACTTCCAAAACCATCATATACTATACACACTTTGCTCAATCTTGAAAGCAAATATCCTACCCATCAGTTCTGTTTGATAATGGGTTCGGATAATCTTACTATAATTAATAAGTGGTTCAATTACGATCAAATTTTAGAACACTATAATATATACGTTTACCCTCGTCCCGGATTTGATGGAGGCGAATTTTATAATCATCGCAATATAAGCTGGGTAAATGCTCCTCTTATTGAGATTTCCTCAAGCTATATCCGTAATTCAATTGCCTATGGGAAATCAGTTAGGTATCTGTTGCAACCCAAAGTATACGAATATATATTAGAAATGCATTTCTATGAAAAATAACCAAGGAATTATGAATTATGAATTATGAATTATGAATTATGAATGAAAATGCATCTCTTATTATGATAACTCGGGCTCTTCTCCTTTTAGGAGAGGCGGGGGTGAGGTCAAGTGCCTTGAGTGCCTTAAGTTATAAGACATAAATTTAATCATTAATCAAGGTTTAAAAAATAGTGGACGAAAAGAAACTAACTCACAATAATTCATTTTTAAAATTACTATCAAAAGGGAGGACCGATAAGGGCCCTCTTTTAATTTTAGCACCTATGGAGGATATCACTGACCCACCATTCAGGGTTATTTGCAAGCGTTTTGGTGCTGATGTTATGGTGTCTGAATTTATATCTTCCGAAGGACTTATCCGCGATGCAATTAAAAGTCTGCATAAGCTTGATTTTAGCGAAAGCGAAAGACCTGTTGGTATACAGATATTCGGGCACGATGAAAATTCAATGTGTTTAGCAGCTGAGGTCGCCGAAAGAGCAAACCCCGACTTTGTTGATATCAACTGGGGTTGTCCGGTTAAGAAGATTGTGGCAAAAGGTGCGGGAGCTGCTATCTTAAATGATATTCCTAAGATGGTTAAAATAACTGCTTCGGTTGTAAAGGCTGTAAAATTGCCTGTTACAATTAAAACACGCCTTGGCTGGGACGAAAATAATAAGAATATTGTTGATATTGCCGAGAGATTGCAGGATGTAGGCATCAAAGCTATAAGCATTCACGGCCGCACTAAAGCTCAGCTGTATAAGGGTGATGCCGACTGGACTTTGATTGGTGAAGTAAAGAAGAACAGCAGAATGTATATCCCTGTTTTTGGGAATGGGGATATTACCAGTCCCGAAAAGGCTAAAGAGATGTTGCAATATGATCTGGATGGCTTGATGATTGGTAGGGCAACGATTGGAAATCCATGGATATTTAAACAGATTAAAGAGTATTTTAAAACAGGCATTATTCCACCACTTCCTACTATCAACGAAAGAGTTGAAATTTGTAAAGAACATCTTAAAAACGCTATAGAATGGAAGGGTGAAAGGACCGGTATTGCCGAATCTCGCAAGCATTATTCAGGTTATTTTAAAGGTATTCCCGATTTTAAACCTTACAGGATCATCTTAGTTACAAGCAATGATTCGAATCAGATATTTGATACTCTTGAAGAGATTAAAATTAAGTTTAAAGAATAATCCAAATAAAAAGTCTTACCAAACAAATGATAAGACTTCTTATAACGTAATTGTAGGGACACGCCATGGCGTGTCCCTACAGAATGAATTTGTCGATTATCCCAAATCCAGATTAAATCGTGTTGGAGCATTTACATCATTCACTACAGTGATATGACAATTTATTTTATAATCAGCAACATTGAAAGCTGCTGCTGTGAACTTGTTTTCAACACCATCTACCAAAGGCACACCTATACTATCAATACCACCCGGAGTTGAAGCCAGATACATCATACCATCACCACCTGTAAGCTTAGCTCTAAACTTAGACTGAGATAATTGTGTGCGTTTGGCTATATCTTTTGTTTCTAATGGGTTTAATCCTATATCCCATGAGGTTTGTTGTTTGCTAAGTAATAATTCCCAATCATGAAAAGATTCCTGAATATTATCAATGTTTTCGTCAAATTTGTCCTGTAGTAAACCTTGATTTCTATATTCCATCTTCATACATAGCTTACATGCAGCATGTAGTGTTTTACGAGTGAATTTTGTGGCATTTTTATCACCGATCTGTGTTGCACGTTCGGGATTTATGATTGCATATTCATCATCTACCTCAGCTTTAATGGCTACCATCAATGGATTAGCATCAGCACCAATATTCATACTAAGAGTATTAAGGGCAGATATTACTTTATCCATTTTGCCATTAAAAGGTTTCAATCCGGTACTCCAGATAGCTTTCATCCGGGCAGGATAATCTTTGGCATAAATAGCTGCCGTACGGGTTTGCCAATCATGAGCAAAGCCAATTTTGCCTTTTATTAATTTAAGATGAATATTTACCAGTTCAGTTTGTCCTACTTGTGTACCTTTTACACTAAAAAAATTATCGTATATAAACTGTGCAGCATCCAAAAGTGGAAATGTACGATTATACATTTTAGTGTAGTCAGCATCCAAAGGTTCTAATTCATGTCTTTTTTTTAGCCTTGCTACATGCTCGGTAATAACTAGTATTGCTTTTTCGTCAGAATCTTTG
>CAIWDQ010000135.1 GCA_903911455.1 uncultured bacterium | reverse complement strand
TTATTTTTATCAGAAAACTTTTTTACAAAGATAGTTTAATTTTTGGTAAACGATGACATCTTTTTATTATCTAAAAATAATTAATAAAATAGATAGCAGAAAAAAAAAGAGGCTGTCTTAGATAAGACAACCTCTTTTATATTATTTAGATGAAACTACTATTAGTTTTCAGGATGCAACTTAAGTAAGTTCTGAGCTTTCATCATTATATCATTCTGCCCAAATTGTTGAGCAATCTGAACAATACTTTTAAATACATATAAAGATTGCTCACGAGCCTGAGCGCCACTTCTCTTAAATTCTCTTTCAAGAGATTCGGTGTACTCAATATCTTGTTTGTAATGTTCTAAGATTATTTCAGCTACTTTGTTCCCTTGTTTAAAACCACCTGCCATATAATATAATTGTATGTGAGAAATAACATACATATCAAATGGAACTTTATTATTAGGGAAGAATTCAAGAGATTTATCCAACACTTTAATAGCAGAATCTTTCTTATTTTCGATAACCAAAGCCTGAGCTAAACGTGCATATTGATTACGTCCCTGTTGTGCACTACGCATGCTTTCAGGATCAACATAAACGTGAGGATCATTTAAATTACCCCACTTAGCTTTGTTCATCAACACATCATAAGTTACATCAATATTAACTCCCGAGAAACCTTGTGATCTATTATCCATAGCATAAGGCATCAAGTGATAAACAATACCTTCCTGAGGACAAAAATCAGCAATATCTGCAACATTTTTAGCAGCAGTTGGGTTCTCAAAATAAATAGGACGCTTCCATTCATTAGTACCTAACATATCAAGTAACATAATCTCATTCTTTAATAGATTCTGCTTTCCAATAGTCCATTGTAAGGAAGGGAATATTTTATTAGCTTTATCTTTTGGAACAATACCTTGTCTTAATAGAGCTGCTGAATCGATAGTAAGCTGTACTTTATTAGTAGGGAAGAAACTAACTTGTTCGCCATCGTTGGTAGCTACCTTTGATTCAGGACTATCACTATTGATAAACTTAAATGCCTGCTTAAGATCCAAAAATTCATTTAAAGTAGTTTCTTTTAATGGGATCCAATCATTAGTACCCAGTTTATATTTCTCGGAAGGTAATGTAAATGGTAAAGGTTCGCATAAATATATCTTCCTAAACAACTCCTGAACATACCATGCTCCCGAAGCCAGCGTGTAATTTAACACTTTAACATCAGTACGCACACCTTCTACTTCCTGAGCATACCATAATGGGAAAGTATCGTTATCACCATTAGTAATCAATATCGCATTTGGAGCGCAAGAATTAAGGTGATTGATAGCAACGTCTCTACATGAATATCTATTAGAACGGTCATGATCATTCCAGCCATCTTTACCCATAACATAAGGAGCAGATAAAGCTAAAACTATTGCAAGAGCAACACTAGCTGTTTCAGGTAGCTTATATTTTTTAAAGAATTCGTATAAACCCATAACACCAAGGCCAATCCAGAAAGCAAAAGCATAAAATGAACCGGCAAATGCATAATCCCTTTCACGAGGTTGCATAGGAGGCATATTAAGATAGATAGCAATTGCTAAACCTGTGAAGAAGAACAATAAGAATACTACAAAAGCATCTTTTCTATCTTTCTTTATATGATAAAATAAACCAATAAGTCCCATTATTAATGGTAAAAAGTAGAACTTATTCCTTGCTGGATTATTCTTTAAGTATTCTGGTATCTTATCTTGGTTACCTAATCGCATAGCATCAATAAATTTAATACCACTAATCCAGTTACCATTCTGAATATCTTTATTACCTTGCTGATCATAACCATGTCCCTGGATATCATTTTGACGTCCTGCAAAGTTCCACATAAAATATCTGAAATACATATGCCCTATCTGATATCTCCAGAAGAAAACCAGGTTGTCACCGAAGGAAGGTTTCCCTTCGCCGTGAATACCTGCCCAAACTTTATACATTGTTGGATGTGCACGGCTCTCATCACTACTATACATACGAGGAAATGGAGTGCAATCTTTAGCATCATATTCATATTCGTAACTCTTAGCAGCAGCTTCGTATTTATCTTTACCTCTTACATATTTTATAGAGCCTTCTTTTTGATTAATAGGCTTAGCTGTAAAATATTGCCCATAAACTAAAGGACTATCACCATACTGTTCTCTGTTAAGATAAGATAATAAACTAACAGCATCAGAAGGATTGTTTTCATTAATAGGTGTACCTGCATTTGATCTGATAATAAGTACAAAAAAGGTAGAATAACCTATTAATATAAATACAAATGCTAAAATAATAGCTCTTAATACTGCATTATTTTTCTTAATTGAATATTTTAATCCAAAAACTATTAAAGCTATTAAGACTACAAAATAAAATATTGTTCCTGAATTAAAAGGCATTCCAAAGCCATTTACAAAAGCTAACTCAATTTTGCCAGCCATATTAACAATCTGTGGAATAATACCAAAAAGAATTACAGCAAGCATCACTATAGATAATAAAAATGCTATAATTGAACCTTTAATAGTAGGTGTAAATTTCTTATAATAATAAACAAATACAATAGCCGGGATAGCAAGTAAGTTTAATAAATGGACACCGATTGAAATACCAATAAGAAGTGATAAAAGAATGATCCAACGGAAAGAATGCTTTTCGTCAGCTACACTTTCCCATTTCAATACTACCCAAACTACGAGTGCAGTAAAGAAAGATGACATAGCATATACTTCACCTTCAACTGCTGAGAACCAAAATGAATCAGAAAAAGTATAAGCCATTGCTCCAACGAAACCACTTGCTAATACAAGTATCATTTTATTTGATGTCATTTCACCATCTGCAAGAACTATTTTTCTAGCTAATAAAGTAATTGACCAAAATAAAAATAATATAGTAAAACCACTGCATATAGCCGACATACTATTAACCATGACTGCCCAATGTGTAACATCTTTACCGGCAAGCAATGAGAATAATCTGGCAATTAACTGGAAAGTTGGTGCTCCCGGAGGATGACCTACCATCATCTTAGTAGATGTTGCAATATATTCGCCGCAATCCCACCAACTTGCTGTAGGTTCGGCGGTAAGTAAATATACTAAGGATGCAAGAATAAATGTTCCCCATCCAACAATGTTATTTAGCTTTTGATAGTTTTTCATATCTGTTTATAAATTTGATTTAAATTTCTTTAATTGTTCCTCAATAACTTCAATCTTTTGCTCTGCGTCCGATTGTTTCTTTCTTTCTAGTTCAACTACCTGAGCAGGGGCAGAATTTACAAAACGTTCGTTAGATAATTTCTTCATAACGTTGTCACGAAAACCTTTATAATACTCCAGTTCGGTAGTAAGCTTTGCTACCTCTTCTTCAACGTTAATATTTTGGGTCAAAGGTACGAAAAGTTCTGTAGTACGAACCATAAAAGTATGCATATCGTTTTGTTTTTCGTTAACATACTCTAAATTATCAATATTACATAGCTTTTTAATGATAGTATCAAAACGTTTATCTAATGTTACTTCATTATTTTTGATAAATAACGTAAGACTTTCCTTATTAAGTATATTTTTTTCTTTACGAACCGAACGAATTGACTGAATTATCTCTAAAGCAAAGTCAAAATTAGATAAAATGTCTTTGTCAGGTTCAGTAATTTTAGGCATTGCTGCAATAATGATGTTGTCATCTTCAGTTCTTTCAGTTAAAAGATGCCAAATTTCTTCGGTTACGAAAGGCATAAACGGATGAAGCACCTTCATTAGCTTTTCCATCAAAGCAATTGTAGATTCATAAGTAGCTTTATCAATAGGATGTTGATATGCAGGCTTAATCATCTCTAAATACCACGAACAAAAGTCGTCCCATATCAATTTATAGGTCGTCATTAGTGCATCACTCAGGCGATACTTCTCATAATGATCTTCTATCTGAATAAAAGTTTCGTCAAACTTAGCGTTAAACCAATCTATAGCTACTTTAGCATACTGTGGTTGAGGTATTGTTTCATCAATTTCCCAGCCAGTCATCAATCTTAAAGCATTCCATATCTTATTAGTAAAGTTACGTCCCTGTTCGCACAAAGATTCGTCAAAAGGAAGATCGTTACCTGCGGGTGATGTCAGAAGCATTCCAACTCTTACACCATCAGCTCCGTATTTCTCCATAAGAAGAATAGGATCAGGGGAGTTTCCTAATGATTTAGACATCTTACGACCCAATTTATCACGAACTATTCCCGTAAGGTAAACATTTTTAAAAGGAATATCTTTGCGATAATCAAGTCCTGCCATAATCATTCGGGCAACCCAGAAGAAAAGTATTTCAGGAGCTGTAATAAGGTCGTTAGTTGGGTAGTAATACTTAATATCGGCGTTATCAGGATGACGTATGCCATCAAAAACTGATATTGGCCACAACCAAGATGAAAACCATGTATCTAAAACGTCGTCATCTTGAGTAATATCTGCAATAGTATAGCCTTCGGCAGGGAATTTTTGATTAGCTGTTGCTAATGCTTCTTCCATACTTTTGGCTACTATAATCTCTTTGTTAGGAAGGTAGTAAGCAGGAATACGTTGTCCCCACCAAAGCTGGCGAGAGATGCACCAATCCTTAACATTCTCCATCCAATGGCGATAAGTGTTCTTAAATTTTGGAGGATGAAACTTAATTGTGTCGTCCATAACAACTTCTAAGGCAGGTTTTGCCATTTCAGTCATGTTCATAAACCATTGTACCGAAAGTTTTGGTTCAATAACCTCATCAGTACGTTCGGAACAGCCTACTTTGTTGGCATAATCTTCTATTTTGGCAAGATGTCCTTTTTCTTCAAGCTCTTTACTTATCTTTTTTCTTACAATAAACCTATCTTCACCAATATAAAGCTGAGCTTTCTCGCTAAGAGTACCATTATCATTAAAAATATCAATGGTATCTAACTTATGTTTTAAGCCAATGTTATAGTCATTTATATCATGAGCAGGAGTAATCTTTAAACAACCTGTACCAAACTCCATATCAACGTATTCATCAAAAATAAAAGGAACAGAACGATTGATTAAAGGTACGATAACCCGCTTACCTTTAAGATGAGCAAAACGTTCGTCTTCAGGATGGGCGCAAACTGCTGTGTCACCCAAAATAGTTTCGGGACGAGTAGTAGCTATTGTTATAAATTCTCCATCAGTACCTTCGATAAAGTACTTAAGATAATATAGTTTTGAATTAACTTCTTTATAAATTACTTCTTCGTCACTCAAAGCTGTCAATGCTTTCGGATCCCAGTTAACCATACGTACACCACGGTAAATAAGGCCTTTGTTATACAAATCAATAAAAACATCAATCACCGATTCGTACATATCAGGGTCCATTGTAAACTTGGTACGCTCCCAATCGCAGGAAGCACCCAGCTTTTTCAATTGTTCAAGTATGATTCCACCATGTTTTTCTTTCCATTCCCAGGCATGGGTCAAAAACTCTTCGCGAGTAATGGAAGCTTTGTCAATACCCTCTTCCTTAAGCTTATTAACAACTTTAGCTTCGGTGGCAATAGAGGCGTGATCGGTGCCGGGAACCCAGCAAGCGTTGTAACCTTGCATGCGTGCACGGCGAATAATTACGTCTTGTATCGTGTTATTTAGCATATGCCCCATGTGAAGCACGCCGGTAACGTTAGGTGGCGGAATTACAATAGTATAAGGCTCCCTTTGGTCGGGAATAGAGCGAAAATAGCCCTTATCAAGCCAGTATTTATACCAATGGGCTTCAGATTCAGCAGTGTTATATTTAGGATTAATCAGCATTTTCAATTTATAATAGATAAAAGAGTGCAAAGTTATAAAAAGTAATCAAGTTATGAGATAAACATGTATGTTTTATTGATAATTAATGTTAAAAAGGAGAAAGTTCTTACCAGATTCTGATAAAAACTTTCTCCTTCTTAAAATAATAATAAAAATAAATGCCTTCCAAATTAAGGCAATTTAAATATTTTAAGTACTTAAGGCTCTTGTATCCTAGGTAACTATAATAGGATATGGTTCACTAAAGGCACCAATCCCCATTGAATTTAAAATAGCCCAACGTACCCAAATCTTTGTGCCAACAGGCATATTATAAAGTGAGAATTTACATTTTTTATTACCACCAGCTACTTTATAATCTGCAACTAAATCTTCAGGATCCAGGCTATATATAGCCAAATACGAATCTTCTTTTCTACCAACCGGAACTGTTATTATTAATTCGCCCGAAGCTTGGGCATTAGTTAATGAAAACGTAGAACTTGGTTTGCCCGAAGTACTTGCATCGTAATATGGTACTTTTATTTTTATTAATAAAGCCCTATCGCCTGCACATTTATAATTAGCATATACACCAACATTGTGCATAGATTCCTGTCCAGCTTTTAATGCTGCTTCAAATGCAGCCTGAGCTCCTTCATCGCCGCTTTCAGCAGTGGCATGTGTAGTTATTATTGCAGTTCCTTTGGCTTTTAATAAGATTCCAGTTTCGGGAGCGTCGATAAATAAAGGATCTGAGGCTACTCCTGTGCCTGCTAACGAAAGATCTTCAGCCAAATGTAAGGGTTCTACACTTGTATAATCAATTACTGCTTTTAAAATTGGTATTGCCATACTATTATTTTTTTTAAAGATTACTAAAAATTGAATTAATTACATGCTTATTCTAATTATGTTTACTTTATTTCTTATTGGTTCAGACTTTTGTAGAATAAATTCCTACTTAACTTTAGTTAATGCAACTTTAATTTGATATAATTCCTCATTATATTGAATAAGTTCCGCACTTTCTCGAATAAGTTACACATTTATTAGAGTAAGTTACACATTTACTAGAGTAAGTTCCACAATTACTAGAGTAAGTTCCGCATTTACTATAGTAAGTTCAGCACTTACTGTAGAAAGTTCCGCATTTACTAGAGTAAGTTCCACACTTTCTCGAATAAGTTACGCATTTATTCAATCTGGAGCTAATTTTAGTCAAAAAATAGTTGCAAATAGCTAAACTACTATCGATTAATCATAAGCTAAACTAATTTTTTCTTTAAAAATAAGATTATAAAAGCTACAAGAAGTAGCAAAAAGATAATGATTAGAAAAGATAAAGGAACCTAACCCCTGTTTTCAGAAATCATTAATATAAACGAGCTGTGCAAATGCCCTGCCACCGAAAGAATAGGTGTGGCGATGTGCAAAAATTATGAAATCAAACCGCAATTTATTTACCTTTTATTTATCTTCAAAATAGTTTTCAAAGTTACTAAAAATATTAATACCAAATACAAAAAAGAAATATTTAATTTTTATTGAAATTTATTTTAATGAAAGCAATTTAGTTTTGATAATTATATTGTATGTTTGCAAAACATTTATAAAATGAATAAAAAAATAAAACGATATGAAAAAAATAACTGAATTAACTGAAGTAAGATGGAGAACAGTCCATTATAAAGATGAATATGGCAACCGTGAGCGAGATACTGAAGAATATAAAGCAAAACGACCCGTTAAAAGTGTTTCTGCAGGACCAAGATTTGGTCATTTTTTTGTTGATTTTATTATCTGTCAGATAATTTTTTACATATTACAAATAGCTTTTTTAAATTTATTTAAAGAATATCATGATAATTATAGTTTAAAAACTTCATTATTTCTTCTTAACAATATAATAGTGTTAATTTTCTATCCCTCATATTATATAATAAGTGAACATTTATGGCAAAAGTCACCAGGTAAATTCTTAACAAAAACAATTGTTATAGATGAATATGGTAATAAGCCTGAATTAGGAACAATTATTTTGCGTTCAATAATTAGAATTGTTCCTTTTGAACCATTTTCCAGTTTAAGTGATGATTTTAGTTATGCTTGGCATGATAAATGGTCGAAAACATGGGTAGTAACTGAGGTAGAATTAGCTGAAATTAAAAGACTTCAGTTAGAACAAAGTAATTAAGAGTGCTTTTATTAAAATAACTACAACAACCTTACGAGTGAAGCGAAGCAATCTCAATCTTCTTATATTCAATAGATTGTTTCGTCGTGCCTTCTACTAATTACGTCTTAGATATATCGAAATAAGGAGGTTGTAATTCTTAATTATTTGTATCAATACAAAATATCAAGAAGATGTATTTAATTAAAAGCAAGGTTAATATAAATAAAAGAAGTATTAGCTTAGTTATTTAATATCTTTTCGTACACCGGTTTGCCGTTACGTACATCAGTTCCGAAAAGTTCGATATAATTAACGGTTGTATATAGTTTAGGTTTAGCATTAACGTAGATTCTAGTTAGATGAGCATCAATATTACTAATTTTAATGATAGGTTTAACGTTGCCTTTTGAATCAGGTAACAAAAGTATCTTACGTTTAGTAAAGGCTTTGATAGTAACATATACGCTACCCAAAGCACTGGGCTCAAAATTATAGCCATAAGCAATTTTACGTTCAATAAAATTCAACTCAGAGCGGCTACCATCTTTGGCAAGCTGAACCCAATAAACATCAACTGGATTTTCAACATTAATTTTACCATTTGCAAGGATATTAGCATCATAAACAACGATATTTTTATCCATATTACGCTCAATAAAAAACAAACGTTGTGTTTTTGTAGCAGTCTTGTCTTTAATTAGGTTGTGTAAATTCTTATTATTATCAATATTTTTATAATAAGATATTGAAGAATTGGAAAGAATCAGGAAAACGAAAACAAATAATAGCCTCATATGTAAAGTTTAAAAAATATATAACTGCAAAAGTAGGGAAAATGTTTTATTTTAAAAGTCAAAAAAACTTAAATTCAATACTCATTAAATGAAAGGCATAGAGATTGTCTGTTATTTCATAAGTAATTTTTCGATAGTATTTATTAAATACTCATTATCTATTGGTTTTGTAAAACAAAAATCAACACCAAGCGCCTTACTCATATTAAGATATGTAACAGGATCAACATATTTGCCACCACCCGACATAGTAATGAGTTTTACCCTGGCTGAAATGTTTCTTAACTGTAAAACTAATCCCATTCCATCTTCTTTAGGCATCACAATATCAGTAATCACAACATCAAAAGGAGCAGCTTTAAATTTTTCTAAAGCATCTAAACCATCACAAGCAATATCTACATCATAACCATGCTTTGAGAGTATTATCTGTAGAGATTCTCTAATGTTAGGCTCGTCGTCAACAATTAAAATTCTTTTCATATCAATATTTTTTTACGTTCAATAAATAATTTTTCTATTAAAAAATGTAAAGATACTACTTTTTTTATAACTGGCAATAAAAAATTAAATAATTGATGGAAATAATATCTCAAAAGTGCATCCTTTTCCGAGTTCACTTTCAACAGTTATCCTGCCTTTTAGCCTTCTTACGATGCTATTTACTATTGAAAGTCCCAAACCTGTGC
>CAIWDQ010000134.1 GCA_903911455.1 uncultured bacterium | reverse complement strand
TAGAAAGTATTTTGTTTTAGTCAGGTTAATATTATTTATATACCTAACAACTATTAGTATATGATTGTTTAGAAACTGAAAATTAAATCTAATAAATATTATTTTATAAGGATTGAATTCACTATTAAAAGTATTTTAACGTCATTGTTAGTCACAATTCTTTTAGCCAACTAAGTTAGATGACTAATCTTTGAAGCATCCTGGCTGGTTTTCTTATCCCATCAGGTTTAAAAGCCTTTTTAGAGTTAGACCTGTCAGGAAGAAAAACCTGACAGGATTTAATAATAAGAGTTTAGTGAAATATTGTCATTAAGAGTGAACCAATGACAATTGAAGTCTTTTTACTTTACAGATATTTTTGAAGTATAAATACTGTAATCAGCAAACTTTAATTTTAAGATATAGATACCTTTATAATAAGAATCAAGATTAAGTGTGTTGTAGTATTTATTTGAAATGCCTGAATATACAAGTTTACCTAATACATCATAAATAGCTATTTCTTTGATGTTATTAGCTGATTCAATATGAAGAATACCTGTTGAAGGATTTGGATAAATAGTTATTACTGGTTTCTTTGAATCATCTGTTATACCAACAGTTGAAGTACCCATTATATAAATATCATCTATCTTGCTTACTCCGGTGTTTATGATATTTGTATTATTAATAGTTAGATTTGAAGTCAATATCCATCTTACATATATAGTATCATTTGCTGATAAAGCCGAAGCAGGTATTGATAAATTATTTGCAACACCTGTAGTCCAGTCGTTACCAACTGTAATTGCACCATTCGTTACATCATTATAAATCCCGTTGTTTAGTTTCCATTGTATTTTAAAGTCTTTAGGACCTGGATTTGCAGTACCTCCAGCTCTTTGTTTTGACGAAACAGTAAAATTAGTATATCCGGGAGCTTTAAATTTAATAAGCCAGTATTTTGTGTTCATCCCATTATCCCAATGAGTGGCAGTTGCCGCATAATCACCACTTGTAGCTCCGTTAGTAAAAGCTATTGTATCGTTTGCAAGTGTATCGCTACTATAAAATGATATCTGAAATCCATTATTGATAGCCAAACCCGAAGTTGGGTTTAATGAAGTAATACTATAGTTTGGGAATGAATAACCACTTATGGTATCCTGTGCGAAACTTACGAATGAGATTGCAATTGCTGCTAATAATATTGATATTCTTTTCATGTTGTTTTAAATTTGTTTAAAGATTAAAATAACGAGGTGCAAAATTATGCAAAACGATTTAAAAAAACAAATCTGAATAAAAATATTTGGTGATGAGACTGCCGGTTTGCAAGTATGGCGATTTAGTGACCTGCTTGCCGAAAAACAATTTTGGTGATTTAGAGTATAATTAAGAATTGAAGACTAAAAAAATGATTTTAACTTTATACGTTCATAGGCTTTTAGAAAGATAGAATTAAGTTCGTTTTATTTAAAGTCCTGGTATGAGCGTATTTTATCAAAATATTATTTGAAAATGGTCAATTCCAGAGTGCACATGGTCAATTGGAAAACGATAAAGTCATTTTCCAGAGTTGAAAAAGTGTTTTCCAGACATTGAAAAGTGTTTTCCAGAGTTGGAAAAGCATTTTCCAGAAGTTGAAAAGCATTTTCCAGAGTTGTAAAAGTGATTTTCCAGAGTTGTAAAAGCGTTTTCCAGTGGTGATGGTCATTTTCCACAAACTGAATGGAGGTTTCCAGAGTTGGAATATGCCTTCCTATATAAATAAAATACGTTCCCATTAATGTTAGTTTCTTTCCCACGAATTTAAAATATGTTCCCAGAAAAAAAATGTCCTTATCCATAAATTTAAGAAAGGTTCACCCAAATTCAAAGTGTCTTACCATAAGTTAAAGATAGGTTGCCACGAAAATTAGGTGCGTTTCCGTAAAACCTCACCCCCGCCTCTCCTAAAAGGAGAGGAGCTTGATTTTACGATTTTTGTTATATTTGAGATCTAACTTATGTAGTAAAACTTCAGTATTTAACTTACTCTGAAAGTTGCCATGTCGTCATTGCGGGCTTGACCCGCAATCTTAATCATTGTCTTCATCCACAATTCTAATCATTAACACTAGTTCTTTCAGGGGATTCCGTGTCAAGCACGGAATGACACATAGATTGTATAGTAGAACACAAAACAAATGTTGTCTTTAGTAGTCGGAGAGGAGCTTGATTTTAAGATTTTTGATGTATTTGAGGTTTTAGCTTATGAAGTAAAATTTTAGTATTTTTTCTTTATTTACTTTTGCTTGAACAAAAGTAACAAAATTCAAGACTGCAAAGAATTTACATCAAAAATACAATTAAAAAAACGAACGCAACCCAAGCCATCCCGAAATAAACTATTAAGCATTTATTTAAGCTTTTGTCGTCGGGATTCGTGGATTGCTCACTTTAGTAGTAATATAAATATTGTTAGTATTGTTTTTTTAATCTTGTTTTGTAGCGTAAATTCTTTGAGGTCTATCCTAAGACAAGAAAGTACAAAATTAATTTTATTTTAAAAAAAAGATTTATTTTCAATTGAAAAAATTAGAGTGGTATTTATCACCAATCTAACTATAGGATTTTTTGTTTAATTCTAGAATTTAATTTAAAAATCAAATTAATTTAACGAATAATGTAATATTTTGAATTAATGTTTTGTATTAATGAAAATTTTAGTAATTTTGTAAAGTTTTCACAGCTCAAAATTATATTCCTGAAAACAATATTTTAAGAAAACATATAACCTTTTTCTTACTATTAATAATACAAAAAAAAGGTATGTTAACTTAAAATAAAAAAAATGAACGATAAACAAGATGCCGAATACACTAAAGGCAAAAAAATTGGATTAGTTTTTGGAGAATTTATTGTAGAATTAACTGCAAATGCAGAGTTAAAGATTGCTGCTGATAAATATGCTGCTTTTATTGCCTTAGCCGGTGATTGCATTGATGGGCAGTCGGAAAACATTAAAGGGAATGCCGTCCTAAAAAAAGATTTCAGAATCAAGTCGTGTACACAAGGTTTAATAGTTGCAAAAGTTATTTATGCCTGGTCATATAATACCGGGAATATTGTGTTGGCTACACAGATGAAACTTGTTATAAGTGATTTTAAATTAAAAGATTCGTTGTGCTTAAGTTTATTAAGACAAATACTGGCAGTAGCCACAGCCAATAAAACGATTTTGTTAACCTATGGACTTACTAATGCTTTATTAATAGATTATGCTGCTAACATAGCAGGTTACGAAGCTAATGTAGTGATACCTACTCATGCAATTGGTGAAAAACATAATGATACATTGGGTTTAGAAGCTGCATTATTAAATGCTGAAACAATTTTACATAATGTTATTGAACCATTAATGGGGCCATATTCTATCTCAAATGTTGAATTTTTTAATAAATTTTCAAGTGCTAACCAGGATATTATAATAGGCAGACATAGCCATAGAGATCCGATGATACCAATTGGTTATATTAATGTTGTAATTAGAAATAAAGTTACTTTGGATTTAATTGGTTTTGGTATGGTAAAAATTGTAGGCGAGGAAACTATTTATCCTACAAATGTTAATGGTTTTGTAAAAATAGAATGTGTACAGGGTGTCATTAATGGTAAAGTTTCTGCAATAGATTTTTTATCCGGTACTTTTACAGCTACTGTTACGGATGTTGAACAGACTATAGAAGTGTTGTTGGATCCCGAAGTTTAGTACCTCTCCTAAATCCTCTCCCAAGGAGAGGACTTTAAGAAATACAGAAAGCTCTCTCATTAGGTTGTTGAAGCTTTTTTGATTCTAAGATTTAATCAATTCTATTATAATTTCTATTGAGATTTATTATAAGTGTTAATATATTATTCATTTTAACTAAATTAATTTGGATTTTTTTAATTCTAATATTATCTTTGTACTCTTATAAATTAATAAATGTTATTTATGAAAAAGCTATACATCCTTTTAATCGTATTCTTAACTATAAACATTGCAAATGCCCAAACATTTACTAATTATAATACATCAAACTGTGCTATGAGTTCTAATTATTGTAGTTCTATAGCTATAGACACAGCAAATAATGTGTGGGTAAGCTATAATGGATATGGTATTTCAAAATTTAATGGTACTAGTTGGTATAATTATAATACCTCTAATTCAGGCTTGTTAAATAATCAGGCTGGGAAAATGTTTGTTGACAAACATAATAATATTTGGGTTGGATCATATTATGGAATATCACGATTTAATGGTATAAGCTGGACTACTTATACAAGAAATAATAGTGGTTTACCATGTGATAGCGTTTATAATATTGTAGAAGATTCTTCAGGGAATATGTGGTTTGGTACTGGACATGGAATATCAAAATTCAATGGTACTAGCTGGACAACTTATTTTAATTTCCCATCAGCTTATGGAGCAGCAACCGTTAGTCCTGGAGCAGATCATTCTATCTGGTTTGCCGATAGCTATACCGGAAAAGTATTAAAATATGATGTTGATAATAATTGGACAATATATACTTCAACGATGATAGGTTTAGATAGTGTAAATGGTAATAGTTTTCAATTATGGTCAATTGCAATTGACCATAATAATATACTTTGGCTTAGTCAACTTACTTATGGCTTATATAAATTTGATGGAACAACCTGGACTCTTTATCATGATAGTATATACCCGTATTATTATAATAGGACAAAAGTAATAAAAGTAGATGATTTTAATAATAAATGGTTAGGAGAATGGAATGCATTTTCAAAGTTTAATGATACTACTTTTGTTGTTTACCCCTATTTCTTACAAACTACAGATTACTTTGATTTAGCTATAGATTTAAAGGGGAATAAATGGATTGCTACACAAACCCAAGGCATTGGAAAGCTTGATTGTGATTTGCCTTCAGCAGCAACATCAATTACAGGTCTTAATACTGTAACTAAAGGACAGGGATTCGTTACTTATAAAGTCCCGCCAATTGCCAATGCTTCATCTTATGTTTGGTCATTCCCAAATGGTTTTGTTGGCACAAGTACGGCAGATAGTATAAATGTATATGTAGATTATAATGCAGTAGCAGGTGCTATAACTGTACATGGACATTGTAAATGTGGAAATGGCACTCCTGCAACTTTAAATGTAACGGTATTAAATGGGAATGGTATAGATGAACTATCAGAAAAGAATATATCTGTTTATCCAAATCCTGCCAAAGATAAGCTAACAATAGAAAGTAATATCAATACAATTATTAATTATGATATTGTAAATCTTATGGGGCAAACTGTATATTCATCATACCTAAATGCAGGAAAAACAATCATAGATATTTCGGCTTTTGCAAAAGGTATTTATTCCATAAAATTGTATTCGGATAAAGGAAATGTGGTAAAGAAGTTTGTGAAAGAGTAACAAGACCTCTCCTAAATCCTCTCCAAAGGAGAGGACTTAAAGACAAGCACTACAGAAATTACGAATTTCGAATGAGAAAGAGATTGCTTCGTCGTTCCTCCTCGCAATGACGGCAAGATTAATCACAAAATCGCCAAATCACCAAATCACAAAATTACCAAATCACTATATCGCAAATTCTTTGTAGTTACTCTTTTCGAAACAGCTTAATAAATATCAGCTTATATTAGCATTATCAGCAAAAAACATAATGATATGAATCCTGTTATTAAT
>CAIWDQ010000133.1 GCA_903911455.1 uncultured bacterium | reverse complement strand
CACTCCTGTTTTACGCACTGGGACACCCTAATTCAACATCAAACATTTTGAGTAGTTGAACTTGCTCTTCGTTTTTAATTAAAATCCTTGTATAGCTTGTATTTGAGTATGGAGTAGTGATGGTTATTGAATAAATTGTTTTCAAAATATCTATTGCTTTTTCAGGGCTAAGTTCAGATTTTTTCTCCTTTAATTGCCTTTCAAGTTCTTTATACAATACACATGCAGCAAAAGCAATGCAAATGTGTGATTCTATCCTTCTTTTCAAATGATGATAGATCGGTCGTATCTTTAAATCTGTTTTTGATATTCTGAATGTTTTTTCAACATTCCAAAGTTTTTTATAATGAGCAATAATATCTTCTTTTGGAAAATCCGTGTTGGTCAAATAGCCTTTTAGTCCATCCCACTTTGCATCGTTTTCATACTTTTGATAATCTATAGTTATTTCTATTTCTCCTTTCAAGGTTAAGTATTTGTTGTACCCTTTATTATTGATGTGTTTTTTTGTGAGTTTGCCAGCATTTAAATTCTTTTCAAGCTTTTCAATCCCTGATTTTCTATTATAGGCATCTTTCTTGGCTCTTTGTTCTGAATAACTAATTATTATTCGTTGGTTTGTGTCCTTTTGTAATATTATACTTTCTCCATCTTTTAACTTCAACAAGAGTATTTGGTTTTTTAATTCTTCCGATTCGTTTTTAATCCTTGCCCCAATGATAAATTCATAATCTCTTTTTTGAAGCTCCCTTATGTTTTTGTTTGACATTAACCCTGCATCAGCTACTATGATTAAATGTTTGAGCAAATATTTCTTTTTGAATGCTTCTATTACAGGCAACATGGTATGACCTTCAAACTTATTGCCTTCAAAGATTTCATAAGCCAGTGGATAGCCAGTTGAGTCAATTAATAAGCCAAGTAAAATTTGTGGGTTCTGATGCTTACCATCTTTATTGAATCCGGTCTTTCGTAAATCATCTTCGTCTTGCGCTTCAAAATACAATGTCGTTACATCATAAAAAACAATAGATATATCTGATTTCAACACACCAACAGCATAATGATAACTTATCTCTTGGATAGATGTTATTTGGTGCTTTTGTAGCTTATCTAAGTAGCGATATATCTTGTCAATGTCTAAACATATTCCTTTGTACTTAAACAAATAATCTATGGTCTTGAGTTTGCTTACTGGATATACTAATCGAGTTAGCACTAAATCTCTAAATAACTCATCTTTTATTGCATTATAACCAACTTGATCAAATAATTTCCCTAATATTAATTCTGGACCTAACAGTTCGAATTTATTAATACCATTGAAGAAAGTGTCAACTAAATGCTTTTCTTTCTCTAAATCAAAATTTAATGAACCTTGCTTTTGTAAAATCATGATTTCTTGTTTGGCTTGAGAAACCAATTGATCAATGATTTTAGCATCTGACGAACTTCCAATCGTTTTTAAAACTTTATATTTACCCGTACTCTTATCTATGACTTGAATACTGAGAACTCCACTCAAATTTTTCTTTTTGCGTATAAACATCCCACAAAAGTAATACTGGGACACCCAATATCAAAACAACTTTGTAGTATTTACAGGCGATTCAGAAGGTTTTTTTTGATTTTTTTTAAAAGTGCGTAAAACAGGACAATACTCCACTATGTGATGACAATACTCCACTATGTATAGTGGACACTCCACCATGTATAGTGGACACTCCACCATGTATAGTCGACACTTCACCATGTATAGTGGACACTCCACCATGTATAGTGGACACTTCACCATGTATAGTGGACACTTCACCATGTATAGTGGACACTTCACCATGTATAGTGGACACT
>CAIWDQ010000132.1 GCA_903911455.1 uncultured bacterium | reverse complement strand
GAAAAATGAATCTTAATATTGATTAGTTTAAATAATATAAAGTAAATTTAAATCTCACATTATGAAATTTTTGAAATTTTTATTTGCAATTATAACAATTCTATTATTTGGTTGTGATAAGTATTCCAATTATCAGAAGGTAATTGATAATAGAAGTAACGATACTATAACTATTCTGTTTAAAGGGAATACAGCCTATACTAATGGAACAGATTCTATATTAGTAATACCTCAAAATACAAAGATGTATTATAATGTGGAAGGGAGTACTGTTGATAATTGGGTTTGCGACCCTAATATTAGTATTAATGAAGTTACTGTTAAAGTAAGTCATAATAAAACATTAAAGAAAGATATTTCAAAAAAAGAAAACTGGAATTGTGAGACAAATAATACTAATAGAAAGATGACCTTTATTATTACAATTAATGATTTTTAAATAAAATAATTTTTACCCTTAAAAAAGATACACAAATAAAAAAACCGCTAAGCAGTAAAAGAACTGCTAAGCGGTAATGTCATTTTCTAAATCACCAAATCACTAAATCGCCAAATCACCAAATTGTCTTACACCTTCGCCATAAACACGGTGTAGTTTTTGCCGTATTTCTTAGCACACTTAGGGCAGGTAGTGTACCACATATAGATTTTTTGTGCTGTTAAGTTTTTAGATTTAAGAATTTCGGCAAAGTCTTTGTGCCATTTACCGGTATCTTTAAACGGACCTTCGTACACTTTAGAGTACATCTTACCACTCAGACTAACGTTTTCGGCATTCGGTACATCTTTGTCAACAGCCAGATAAATATCCATATTCCATTTAGAGGTATGATCCGAAAGGCAAATCCAGTCAGGAACTTCCGCTTTCGCATTCTCAACCATTGCACTAAGCTTCTTCATTTTACTGCCAAAGTTTATAGGCATATAAAAAAGCGTACACACATGATCTTTAATAAACTTCTTGTTTTCCCATTCAATCATCTTGTCGTCCCATGGTTCGGGAATAAACTCAGGGCAACATTCAGTGTTTTCATTTTTTGCTGTCATTTTTTTCTCTCCTTTTTAAATTGATTTGTTTTAATTATGATAATTTTAAAATAATTGTCATTAATATGAATAAGAAATCATCAAAATCCGCTTCATACAAATGTATGTTTTATAAAAATATCACCACAAAAGTAATCAATTTTAATAACATCTCAATATTAAATCTTAAAATAATTTATTAACATGATTGATTACAATATCATTAAGCATAAAAATGCTTTAGTTAAAACCTAAAAGTTATTAATACTCGCCTGTTGATAATTAAAAGGATTGCTGTTAAATGTAAGCCTTTATTATGATTACTTTTACATACAAATTCAACTAATACTTATGAGAAAAGTAAAACTGTATCTACTGTTTGTTTTATTAATTACTTCTGGTTATTTAAATGCCCAGAAAACCGCTGTTTATAAAAACCCGGACGCACGTTATCGCGATGCTATTGAATTATTCAATAAAGAAAAATATGGAGCAGCACGCGAGTTATTCAGAGAAGTTATTAACGAACTCAACGATCCAAAGTCTGTTGTAACTGCTGATGCATGTTATTATGCAGCTGTTTGTTCAATAGAGTTGTATAATAAAGATGGGGAGTTTGAGCTTACTAACTTTATAAATTTATATCCCGAAAATACGAAGATAAATATGGCTTGGTTTAGGCTTGGATGTTATCAGTTTTCGTCGGATAAACAAAAGCAGGCAATTATTTCTTTTGAAAACGTAGATATCTACGAATTGAGCGATGCTCAGAAAACAGAATATAACTTTAAGAAAGGCTATTGTTATTTTATAGCAAACAACAACGACAAAGCTAAGAAACATTTTGGCGAAGTTAAAGATGGTGCTTCTAAATATGCTGCTCCTGCTACCTATTATTACGCACATATTCTTTATTTAGAAAAGAATTATGAAACAGCTTTAATTCATTTTAATAAACTTAAGAAAGATGAAAACTTCGGAGCGATAGTTCCTTATTATATTGCTCAGATATTGTATATGCAAAGCAAATACGAAGAATTATTGGAAGTTGCACCTCCTTTATTTAAGAACTCAACACCTAAAAGAATGCCCGAACTTGCGCATCTAATAGGTGATTCATACTATAAAACAGGGAAGTATAAAGAAGCTATCCCATACCTGCGTTTGTATCAGGAAAAGACGAATGCAAAAATAACCCGTGAAGATAATTATGTTTTAGGTTTTGCTTATTATAAGGCTCAGATATGTGATACTGCCATCATTGAGTTTCACAAAGTGTGTACTTTAGAAGATTCGCTTTCGCAGAATGCATGGTATCATATGGGCGATTGTTATATCAAAACAAATAATAAAAAGCTAGCCCGTAATGCTTTTATGTCGGCTTATAAAAATGGATTGGATAAGAAGATTAAAGAAGATGCTTTGTATAATTTTGCTAAAGTATCGTATGAGTTAGCTATAAATCCTTATAATGAT
>CAIWDQ010000131.1 GCA_903911455.1 uncultured bacterium | reverse complement strand
TAGGTGTCAGCAATATGAGCATACTTATGTTGATAAGGTTTTCGTGTAAAGGGATTCCCGGAAGGAAAAAAAGAAATAAGAAAGTACTCCCAACTAACCATGGGATATAAATTTGGTTGAAAATAAATGAACGACGATTCTCGGCTTGTAGTAATTTATTGGAATTGGCTGAAGATAAGATAGGCATCACCGAATAACTTCCTATTATTATCAATAAAATAAATACGATTGCTGATAAGATGATCTTGTTTTCGGTGCCCAGATACAGCCAGTCAACAATAAGATTGGAGCCGTAAAGAAAGAAGATTGAACCTATTATAAACGAACCCAGAACTCTATTGATGAAATGCAGTGCCAGCCATAAAAACAATAGTTTTATAATACTCTTATCTTCAGAGAAGCGAGAATACATCATTATTGAAATAAAACCTAATACTAAAGTAATAATTGGGGCCGAACCAAAGATAGCAAAGGCCGAATCCTGAGTCCAGAGGGCAAAATTATTATCGGCAGTGGTATATTTTAGGTGATCTAAATAAAAAATAGTACAAATATTATATTCTGACGCTACAGTAACTGTTATTAATTGATAAATAAGATAGGCTATCAAAAAAGTAATGATATAAATAACTGTTGAATTAAAAGCTATTATGAAGTTGTTGCGTTTGTCCTGACTTAAGTTATCCAGCATTTATTATTGTTGTTTAGGATTGACAAAGATACAAAATATATTAATCAAAAAAAGAAGAGCTTTCATTAAATAAATAATGAAAGCTCATAAATCTTTTAAATTTGGTATTAAATGAGGTTGTTAAACCTTAGCTAACAGGTGTTGGATACGATTCGCTCCAGGCTCCGATACCTGCTGAAGTTACTGCTGCCCATCTTACATAAAGTCTTGTGGTTACGGGCAATCCTAATAATAAAAATCTACAACTTGTACTTGCGCCGGCTAACATACATTCGTTAAGTGGTGCATCGCTTTCAAGACTATACATTGCTATGTATGACTCTGTTCGTGAAACAACTGGAACTGATATCCATAATTGACCTGTATTTGGGCCTTGTTCTAAACTAAATCCTGAACTTTGCCCACCTGGACTAGATGAATCATAAAAAGGAACACATAATTTAGCTAATAACAATGCAGATCCGTTACATTTAAAGGCTGCGTAGACTGCCATTCTTGCTAAAGTTGCATGTGCTGCAGCACGTGCCACTTTATATTGTTCTTTTTGAAGATCAGTGCCTTTTCTTGCAAAAGGATGCGCTGCTAAATAGGCATCAGCGATTGCATTCAACTGAATTTTGGTTAGTGGCGAATCAATAAACAAAGGGTCTGATGCTACTCCATCTGCTTCTTTGTTCAATAGTTCTACGATTTCTAAAGGTGTATAACCTGAGAAATCTTCATTTGGTTTGAATTTGCTCATTTGTTTTAATTTATTTGTTTATGATTATTTATTTTTTGTTATTTAATTTATTGATATATATTCTTTAAATGCTTTAGTTATACAATAGCTTCCTGATTCATACAATCGGCTTCACGATTTACACAATCAGCTTCCTGTTTCACATAATCACCTTCGTGATTTACACAATCACCTTCGTGATTCATACAATCACCTTCGTGTTTCACACAATCAGCTTCACGATTTACACAATCACCTTCACGATTTACACAATCACCTTCACGATTCACACAATCGGCTTCACGATTCACACAATCAGCCTCCCGTTTGAGATTAATAGGATTCTGAAAATGATAATCTGCCTTTTCTTTATGTAAAAGAACTATTTATTTTGCATGAAAAGCTATTTGCTTCTGCAAAATTGTTGAGCGTATCTAAACTTTTTCTTAAAAAACTAGTATTTCACGCAAAGTAAAAATAAATACTAGAGTAAATCGGTATGCAAAATGGAAGTGGTGTTGTAGATATAAGTATAGTTTCTATGTCTTTATCTCAATTTTAATAAAAACATTTAAATCTCTATTATTAACAGCAAAATTACTAATAAAAATAACAATAGTACTATATATTTTATTTTAATTAATAAAAGAATTA
>CAIWDQ010000130.1 GCA_903911455.1 uncultured bacterium | reverse complement strand
AACCACTTATAGTTACTATAATAATATTACCTAAGCCCAGAAATCCATTATTAGTTAGATAAACAGATAGATTATGCCCGACAAGATCGTGCCAATTACCACCATATAAAACTAACCCAATAATAGCTATTGCTTTCATAATTAAAGGTATGTTTTTATTATAAAGTAAATATCCCATCAATAACATAATCAAAGGTAAACAAAACAAATAATGCTGGCTATCAGTTACTGTTAGATTAGGAATAAATGCAATGATCATCAAAAAAGTAATAGTAAAATGTTGTTTGTAAAATGCAATTGCTTTAGTTGAATCAATGTTTTTCTCTTTATTTTTATTTAATAAAATAAATACAAGATATTTAATTGCAATAATAGCAACAATAATCAAAACATATATATTGCCTTCAAAATTAAGACTAAAAACACTTAATAACTTATTTATCCATGCATAAATGGTATCAGGAAATAAACTAAGATTTACATTATGCATCTTCATCATTGCTACCCAACTATTCAATAATTCATTATTTGTATTAAATCCAATAATAATAGAAGGAAGTAACAAGCCTATAATAATCGTCATTACTATAAAACCTACACTTTTGTACTTCTTATAAATAAACAAGAAAGGAAGAAGTGCTATGAAATGAGGTTTAAATAACATCCCAACTCCCATTAAAATACCGGCAGCATTTTGTTTATCATCAAGCAATAATTTTAAACTAAATACATAAATCAATGTCATAAAAAGATTAACATTACCCATATGTAACTCCCTATGCAGATGAGCAAGAATAACAAGTGTAGTAAGATAAAGAACTGCTTGTGATTTATCTTCAAAGAAAGGAAAAGCAGTCTTTAGAGTCTGAATGGATATTTTAACTACTAAAATAATAGATGCTGCTATAATAATATAGTATAAAGTAGAAGCCCAAAAGTAAGGCAGGAAAGATACTGGAATAAAAGGAATTAATGCAAAAGGACTGTATTTATAATAGCCGGAATCCAATCCAAATGAATATTTATAAATAGGCAGTCCATTAATAAAGTTCTGAACAGCCAAATAATATACTTTAAAATCATTCAACCAAAACCTATTATTAATAAGTTCCATTATATAGAACAAAACTAATAAAACAATCAAAAAAAATTCAAACTTAAGTAGTGATTTATACTTTTTCATTTTATAATAATAATGTTAGATTTCAATAGTTAACATATCATAAGCTATCTTAATAAAAGAAGGCAATTCTTTTTCTACTTCTTGATGCAAACCCATCATATGACTAATATGTGTAAGATATCCTCTTTCAGGTTTTAATTCTTCTAAAAGAGCAACTGCTTCTTCAAGATTAAAATGCGAAACGTGTTTCTTTTTCCTTAAAGCATTCAAAACAATAACTTTTGAATCTTTTATCTTCTCTTTTTCTTTATCAGAAATATAATTAGCATCGGTAATATAAGTAAAATCCCCAATTCTATATCCAAATATTTCTAATTGCATGTGCATAACATTAATTGGAGTAATTTTAATGTTATTAATAGTAAAATCTGAAACAATTGAATGCAAATTAATCTCAGGAACACCAGGATATTTATAAATTGCAAAAGCATATGAAAACTCATTTCTAATCTGATTACAAACATCTTCTTTAGCAAAAACATCAATAGCTTTTTTCTGTATAAAATTAAATGCTCTAACATCATCCAAGCCTGCAATATGATCTTTGTGTGCATGTGTAAGTATAACTGCATCCAGCCTTTTAACTTTAGCCCTTAGCATTTGATAACGAAAATCAGGACCTGCATCAATTACAAAAACATTGTCTTCAGTTTCTATCATTACAGATGAACGCAATCGTTTATCTTTCGCATTTATTGACACACATACTTCGCATTCACATGCTATTACTGGTACTCCCTGTGATGTTCCTGTTCCTAGAAATGTAACTTTCAATATTGATATTATTTATTTGGTAAAATTAAATAATTTAATTTAATAAGAAGATAAAAAGTAAGTCTAAATGGAATCAATGTTCAAAAAAAAAGTTAAAAAATAAAATTCATCTTTATAATTAGTGTTTATAACTTTTTTCTTAGTATTTTTACAAATTCTAATTTTAGAACTTTAAATTCTTTATAATCTTTAACTGTGAGTATAATAGAAACCATAAAAGAGTTTGTCGGGAAACAATACTTGGCTAAGAATCTACCTAAGATTCAACGTCAACGTAAGATTATCAATATTGATGAAGCTAAAAATATTGGTATTATCTATACTTTGGAAAATGAACAAACTTATATTCAGATAACACAATTAATAAAAACATTTCAAGACAAACAGATCACTGCAAAAGCTATTGGCTTTTTTAATGGCAATATTCGCCCGATGTATGCAATTGAAAGATTGTCATTAGATTTTTATGATACAAAAGATTTAAACTGGTATGGGAAACCTTCCAGTACATATGTAAATGACTTTATTAAAGCTGAATTTGACATTTTAATAGATCTTTCTCTTAAAGAAAATTTTCATTCAAAATATATAGGAGGCTCATCAAAAGCCAGATTTAAAGTTGGCAAAGGTGGTGACTTTAACACAAAGTATTACGATTTAATGATTGATATAAATAATAAAACAACACTTGACGAATTTATATCATTATTACTTCACTACTTAAGTATTATTAATAATAAAAACCAAAACATAAATGATTAAAGAATTTAAAGGAACCGGAGTTGCTGTTGTTACTCCTTTTCACAAGCATGGTACTGTTGATTTTACTTCATTAGGCAAGATAATTGAACATATTATTACAAATGGCGTCAATTATATTGTTGTATTAGGCACTACAGCTGAGACAGCTACACTTTCTGAAAAGGAAAAAGTTGCAGTTACTGATTTTATTTTAGAAACTGTTGATAAAAGAGTTCCTATTATGTTAGGAGTGGGTGGTAACGATACTCAAAAGTTAGTTGAACAAGTTAATAATACAAATTTTGATGGGATAAGTGCCATATTATCAGTAACTCCTTATTATAACAGACCTCAACAAAAAGGATTATTCTACCATTTTAAAAGTATTGAAGAAGTTTCGCCGGTTCCCATGATTATTTATAATGTTCCTTCCAGAACGAGTGTAAATTTAACTGCTGAGACTACTTTAAAGTTAGCTGAAGAAGTGCCTGGAATTATAGGTGTTAAAGAAGCTTCTGGGAATCTGATGCAGTGTATGGAAATCATAAGAAATAAGCCTAAAGACTTTCTTGTTATTTCGGGTGATGATGCTTTAACGTTGCCAATGATAGCTGCTGGTGCAGATGGTGTTATATCAGTTGTGGCTAATGCTTTTCCAAAAGAATTTTCTGAGATGGTTCATCTTGCTTTATCAGGAAATATGAAAAAAGCTCGTGAGTTGCATTATAAACTTCTTAAATTTATTAATACTTTATTTGAAGATGGTAGCCCTAGTGGTGTAAAAGCTGCTTTAGAAATCATGGAACTTTGCTCGAATAATGTTCGTTTGCCTTTAGTTAAAGTAAATAAGCAAACCTATGCAAGTCTTGGTAATCTGATTAAAGAAATTAAGGCTTAAAAGAATATTATTATTTCAACTTAATTATCTATAAAATCCTCATAATTATAATACTTTAAATCAATTGTATTAGTTTTTTATCCATTTGCTTTATCTATTGAAGCATTTGATTCATCGAATGGAGCATTTGTGTCCACTGATGGAGCATTTGTCTCCACTGATGGAGCATTTGTCTCCACTGATGGAGCATTTGTGTCCACTGATGGAGCATTTGTGTCCACTGATGGAGCATTTGTGTCCACTGATGGAGCATTTGTCTCTGCGGATGGAGCATTTATCTCCGCAAATGGTCTAATAATAGAAGAAAATGAACTAAATACTGATTAGATATGTTTTAAACCTATTTATTTTTGAGTTGCTTTCTGATTTAATACATCTTCAAATCTCTTTTGTGTTTTATCAGCTTCAATAATAATATCAACATAAGAAGAAGAATTATTTAAAAGAGCACACTTCTTTTCATAAATTAAATCTTGTTTATAATCCTTACAATACATCTTATATGCATCATCTGTAAAGTGATAAAAGACATTAAATAAATTCATTTCTGTAATCATAATTAATATTACATCCTGAGATTCTATTTCTTTTTTCAAATTTAATTTATCAACATACTTAGCATTATCACCCCAAATATCAGGATAAATAGTTTTATTATAATACCAAAACTGTTGATTAGTAAAAACATTTTGAGGAATATCATTATTATAAACACTCCAATAATAGCTATCAGCAATCGTCAAAACTTTAGGTTTAACTTTATACTTATTTTTTTCAAACTTTAATTTGGGATAAGCCATAGTTTCGTGAGGAAGTTCAAAGGCAAGGTTAAGTGTTTTTTCAATATCAAAATCAGCATCCTTTAATTTATTAGTAATCTTCATATCGTTCCAATAAATATGAGGAATATTAATTTTATGAATGTTTTCAATGTATTTAATGATAGTATCAGCAGCAAGCATCATGCCATAAGTACTCCAATGCACACCATAACGAGGATATAAAGGATATTTAATAGTATCTTTAATTGATACAAACCATTTGTTAAGATCAAGATTAGCAATAGCTAATTCGTTGCAACGATTTGTAATGTATTGGTAATTTGAAAGTAATTTCTTTTCAGGATGATACTTTTCGGGAATATATTCTGAATGATAACTTGCCTTTCCGGGTTCAAAAACAATAACAAGTTCAATACCTTTTGTTTTAAGATAATCCTGAACCCATTTAGCACGTCTTAATTTTTCATCAATATATGTTTTACCAACAAAGTTATGTCCACAATAATCTAATATATAACCTTCTTCAAACAAACAATTATTTTTACCAATAATAACTTTATAATTATTAGAAACTCTAAATAATGAATAGTCAATTTGATTTTTAACACGAATCAATGGATTTCGAAATCCTAAATTATTTTCAAATTTATTATTAAAATTAGTTTGAAAATCTTCGTTAAACCAACGCTCCCAAGTAAAATATTTATAAGATGGTTTCTCAATCTTTTCAAATGCACCATCAAGAGGTTTTATTTTTATCAAATTAAATTGATATTGAATAAAAGATATGAATAACAGACAGATTATAAAAATGAATATTATATGTTTGAGTTTCTTTTCCATTTGCTTATGTTAAAATCTAAAATAAATAAATGGATTAAATCCGGATGAAGTAATACATCCAACACTCAAAACAAATAATAAAACACATAAAATAGTCATTCCCATAGTTCCAGTTAATGAGAACTTTGTTGCATAAATACGTTCTTCAAGCCATTTTCCGGGTTTAAAAGCTCTGACAAAAGATAAAGCAGCAGCTAACATCAAAATAAAGTAGAATCTATTGTCTAGGTTAAGATTAGCTTCTTTAAAATTAAATGAAAACATCTTTCCAATAAAAGCAAAGGCTTGCGAAATGTTTTCAACTCTAAAGAAAACCCATCCTATCAATACAAATAAAAAAGTAATAATTATAGATGGATACTTCCCTATCTTTGTCAGTAACTTACTAAGGAAGATACGATCAGCAATTAAAAACATTCCATGATAAGTTCCCCAAATCACGAAGTTCCAGGCAGCACCATGCCATAAACCAGATAAAAGAAATACTATCCAAAGGTTAAGATATAGGCGTGATTTACCAACTCTATTTCCGCCCAAACCTATGTAAAGATAATCGCGCATCCAACGGCTTAATGTCATGTGCCATCGTTTCCAAAACTCAGTTATACTTTGTGCAATGTATGGATTGTTGAAGTTTTCGGGGAAGACAAAGCCAAGCATACGGGCAATACCAATTGCCATATCAGAATAACCAGAGAAATCAAAATAAATTTGAAAACTGTAGGCAAGTACTCCAATCCAAGCTAATGGAGTGTTCAACATATTTAAATCTATAGCAAATATCTTATCAGCTTCTAAACCTATGACATTTGCAATGAGTACTTTTTTAGCTAAACCAATAATGAAACGAAAGAAACCAGCCAGCTTATTATCAATAGTCTCCTGATCTTTTCTATCAATGATTTGATCTGAGATTTCATTAAAACGAATAATAGGACCAGCAATAAGTTGCGGAAAGAATAAAATGTATAAAGAATAATCAACGATGTTTTTCATTGGAGGCTTAACTCCTCTGTAAACATCAATAATATAACTCATTTCATGAAAAGTAAAAAAAGAAATACCTATCGGTAATGCTACTCTCATAAAAGATATTGCGCCAAGCTTCTCCCCTACCAAAACTGTATTTATATTATCTAAAAAGAAGTTGAAGTATTTAAAATAAGCTAATAAGCCAAGATTAATACTCAATGCAATAATCATAAATAGTTTTTTATGATTAGTTGACCGATAAATCAACATTGCAAAGAAAAAATCTAATAGTATAGAAGCAAATATTATGAATATATATTTAGGACCTCCCCATGAATAAAATAGTATGCTAGCTAAGACAATAACCAAGTTCTTGAGCTTTGTAGGACTCAAATAATATATTAATAAGAAAAAAGGAAAGAAATATAATAGAAACAGGCTGCTACTAAATACCATACTATTTTATTAATAAAAGCTTCTGAGTTATAGTTTGTTTATTTGTTGTTAGTCTGCAAAAATATATATTTTCAACAACTTTATCAATCTTATTATTGGAAGTAGCATCCCATTTATAAGAATGTTTACCCTTGATTAACTTTGAATCATCCTCTAGCAACTTAACTTCTCTACCTGAAACATCATAAATTATAAGCTTAACCTTTGAGTCTTCGTTAAGATTAAAACTAATTGAAGTTTCGCTTGAAAAAGGATTTGGAGAACAGTTAAAATTCAATGCATCTACGTTAGTATAATTTTCTATACCTGCAGTATTAATTACAGTAAGATTGACCGGTATTGAATAGTTGGTATTAAAATTAGCATTAATATTCAACTGACAATTATAATTGCCTACTGTAAGTACCGAATCTTTGAAATTAATAATATAAGACTCACTCATATTTTTATTTATACTCCCAGCAGTATTCTTACTATAAACCCAAGGTGTGACAGTTGTAGAAGGAAAAGAGAAATCTGAAGTGTAAATAACCATTCCTGTGCCTTGATTATTTATCAAAAGAATTGCAGAATCTTTAAATGCTAAATCAATAGTTTTATTAATAACCGAAGGAGTAAACAATAGATTAGGAGTAGCATCACCATTTACAGGGAACTGAATATCATCAAGCCAGGCACAATCAGCACCGGTGCTTACAGAATAATCTTTTACGTATGTCCATTTAAAAACATGTATTCCTTGTGTTGCAGGATATGATTCTTGACTCCAGTCAATTTCTCCATCCCAGCGAGCTTTCTCTGTTCCATCAATATAAAAAGCAAGATAATCATAATTATGATTAGTGGCATCTCTTTCGCACGAAACCTTTTTATAAAATTTAATAGTACCATCTTCAAGTATATTCTGAGTAATATATAATGATGATATCTGACTATTTGTTATGTGACCTGACCTTGCAGAATAAAGTCCTTGATAAGGAAGACTATCTGAAACATACCAGGGAAGTGTTCCCATTGTTTGCCAGGGATACTTTGAGAAATCATGTGTTTCAAAATCTTCAATATCACCTCCCATCTGAATACAAAAGAAAGTATTATAAATAAAATTATTACTACCTGTAATATGGGCATTTAACACAATAAGATGTTTTGCAGGAATATTTGCAGTAGTGGTTATTACAAAGAAAGCATTCTTTGATGAAAAAGAATTGATAGTATCAATGTTTGCAAAACCCGGATTCAAAGTAATATCTGGATCATTAGTTGAAAGATCAAGGTGAAGATTTGTTATCATTGAACCTCCAATGTTTTTTACTTCCAAAATTAAAGCTGCAGTTTCATTAGGATCAAGGATATTATCATTTCCATCAACAATAGTTACTGTCCCAGTCTTTATATTAAAAGCATTTACCCGATAATTAAGTGTTTGCTGGAAGGTGTCTGCCGGAGTAATAATATTAGAAAGGATACTAATAATATGACCATCATTAATATTATTCTTAGTATAAAACTTAAAAGCATTATTTACTATTACACTATCGCCTGCATTTATTGTATTAATTTGTTCAGTATTATCAATAAATCCGATTAAAGTATCATTTGTAGAGAGCTTTACATTTATATTATTATAAGCAGTAGTGCTTATGTTTTTAACTTTAATATTTAGTAGAATAGTATCATTCGTTTTAATTACCGTATCGCTGCCTGCAATTGTATATTCTGCAATCAATCCTTTAGTTACAAAAGGGAAACTCTTTATTGAATATACCCCATTATTATCAGTAACTCTAAATTTAATGTTAGTATTATAATATCTGATAGGTGTTGCAGTAAAAACTCCACTTTCAGTTAGGTTCATTCCTGTTGGATAATCTGGTGGAGTTAATATTACTTTCTTATCAACTGTATTTGATATAAAACTACTATTTAGTGATGTATAATAGTAATCAATTACGTTTCCTGCTGATAATGCAGATGTAAAACTTCCAGTCACTAATATATTACCATAATAGAATTCAATTTGTCCTGTTGAATAAATCTTTAATGCAACATTAACAACAGAATTAGTTTGATTGACAACAGAACCAGTCCAACGAATAGTTATTGAATTAGCATCCCCTTGATACCATACTCCTTGTCCTGCCGCAAAAGTTAAATCAGCTAGAAATGGAGCAATTATCTTGTTACTTCTAAATAATAAATTAGCATCTACAAGAAATGGGAACGTGTAAACAGCATTGTCAAATTTAATATAACCGTCGGCATAAACATAGATTTGCGAATAGTTTTTACCATAAAAAGGGAACTGAAAAGGAAGGTTCTGTATAACGTAGCCACTGCTTCCCGTATTCAAAACCTGAGCCGTAATATTAGGGAAAGGAGTATTGATTATATTTTCGTTATAGTCCATTTTTACATCCCATTTATAAGGAGTAGCGCCCAGTTGTGCATTTAATTGATGAGTGTATGGCTGGTTAATCTTAGTTATCAAACTATCATCAGGAATATTAATTTTATTAAAAACAACTGACTTTGTAATCGACAATCTTGTAGTATCATTATAAATAATATTAACGTAGGTTTGGGGACTAAATGTTTCGATAACGCCCGAAGTATAATCAAGAACTGAGAAGCTAATAACTTGCCCCTGCCCTATTTGTCCAGGGTCATTATCTGCAACTTCCAGAAAGAATTTAGCAGGTTGATTTGAATTTATCTCACTCAACAATGGAGTAATATCCAAACCAAACTCAATAGTTTTATTGGCTTCAGTAGAATCTCCCTGCATATAATAATTACCACCATGAAAATTATAGATAGGGAATTCTATTCGCTTATCTGGTTTTGTAGCATTTACATTCGTACTTACCCCTGCCAGCACTTTTAGTTTATTTCGACATGTATTCTTCAAAGTAACTTTCATTGTAAGCTGTGGTGTAGTAGTTTGTTTTGCTTTTACAGTATAAACTGTATTGTTCCAGATCCCTCCACTACTGTTAGGTTCGGCCAGAACTTTATACATGATATACGAAAAACCCTGATTAGCCCATGAAGTACTTGCATAAACATTTGCTATCTTTAATCCTCCTATTTCCCAATCACGCATATCTACCACTCCATCCCCATTAATATCAATGTTATTTGTATATTGTCCATCACCATTATAATCATAACGAATAGAATCATCATAACCACAAACTACCCATGTATGAGAAGATCCACCGGCTGTTGTAAAAATATATTTGCCTGCATTAGGAGTACCAACTGGCAAAGTAGCAGTTGGAGTGCCATATGTTGCATAATAACAAGCAACACCTCCATCTGGAGAACTTTCCAGATGATCATTCAGATAATTCTTTAATACTTGCAATCCATCAGACGTAGCAACACTCATCCCATATACTCCTGATATTTTATTTTGCATGCCATTATAATATTGCTGATAACCCGACATCCATCGCTTTTCTCCACCTGTATTTAATGCTCCGCCATAATCCAAAACATTTGGCGTGCCACAAGTTCTGGTTATTTCCCATGTATCAAAGAAACTAACACCAGTATAATTATAAGCATCATTAAGAAAGTTCCAGGAGAAATGACTGGGATATTGATTGGCAGTTGTATTAGCAGGAAAGCTACGTAAGCGATCTATCTCGTATGTAAACACAAAAGCTATCCCTCCCATCTGCCCGCATTCGTAACCTGATTGCCATGTAATAGGACGAAAATATTGTTTTAAAGAATTATCAATCGAAGTAGGTAATGTTAAAGTTGAGTTGGGTGATCTGTAACGCAATGGAACTTCTATTGGAGTTACATTACAGAAACGAATTGAATCATTGAAACCGATACCTTCTTTAGTGGAATTTATTCTATAACTCTGAAATATATTCTTTTGAGTTTGACCCCAACCAACATCAGAAGCAATCATCAGGAATATTAATAATAAGTAGGCTATTCTTTTCATAATAAAGTTTTCTTAGATGATTTTTAAAATCACAACAAAGATAAACATTAATACTGAATAGCGTGAGATATTTTTTGTTAAAAAGATACCATTTGTTAACAAAATAAGTAAGCTTATTAAAAAACTATACAGTTAAGATGATGTATTATTTCAGCGAAAGCTAAATTTTACTATTTATTGCTTGGCGCGAAAAGGTTATATATTAATTTAATCAATTTAGCGTAAGCAAAATTAGCGTAATACTAATTTATATAATTAAGATGTATCAATACTTCGGAGAACATAACTTTACACGTTTGTGCGCATCCGTTAATAGCGGACGTGTCGAAAAGGTCTAATAGACGCATCCGATAGTAGCGGGTGTGTCGAAAAGGACTAATAGTCTCATCCGATTGTGGCGGACGTGCCGAAAAGGACTAATAGTCTCATCCGATTGTATCGGGTGTAACGAAAATGACTAATAGGCACATCCGTTTGTATCGGGTGTAACGAAAAGGACTAATAGGCACATCCGTTTGTAGTGGATGTGTCGAAAAGTATGCTTTTGTGTTAACCTAATTAAATACATCTTAAAACTATGTATTTTGTTATTATCATTAATAAAATGAAAAAGAATTTATATAATATAAAACTATTTGAATTAAATCAATAATAAAACCGTAACTTTGCAGGATGAAATTAATACTGTTTAATTCAAAATACACTGTTTTCTTATCTAAAAATAAAACATGTCTCCGTTCGGGCTTGGTTTTGTTTCGCTATATTGTGAATAGATTAAAATCGTAGATTTTACTAACAACAATATAAGCATTATAAAAATAAAGAATATTCTGCTTATACTTCTTCTTTTTTTATTAATAAAACAACAGAAAATATGTATAAATTAACGGCAGCCGAACGCAAAATGCTCTTGCATTTATTTGCTAAACTAGATTACGACGACGATATCTCCATATCAAGTTTGATAGCATTTATTAACGACCATTTGTTAAGAATTAGCATCGAACCTATATCATTAGAATCTCAAATAATGATAGATAGAATTGCATTAGTGCTTAAGGATTATCGTCGCAATTTAAGTTTAAAATCGAGAGACGAAGGAAGGGTAAGTATGGATGTAAATGCTTTTAAAAAGAAATTAAAAGAATTGCCTGCATTATTAAACAAGCTCGAAGCTATGACCCGCCTATCGCCTTCGATTACCGAAGCGGACTTAAAATTTTTATACTTTACAAATAGAGCCTATTTCATAAATGGATCAGAAATCGAAAAATTAGGTAAATTTAACGAATGGTTAATTAGAATAAGTCAAAAATCAGGAATTGATGATGTATTATTAATCGCAACAAATTGGGTAGAGGATTTAAGCTTGTTGCAAACCGGTAAAAGCAAAAAAAAGAAAATCGTTACATCTGACGCAATAAATTTAGAGGATTTAAGAGTAGATTTATTTGTAGCTTTACGAATGAACTTTGGAGATTTGTACCGTATACACGCGAGAGATTTGCGCAAATTATTATTTAGTTTTAATGCAAACCTACTAAGTCCACGTGCTAAAAAACCAGGACGCTTGTTGAAAAACGAAAGTTTATTGGATATATTAGAAGGGAAACTTACTAAAAGTTTAAATAATTTGGTAAAACCAAGCAGCATAATCGTTATCGACAATAGAAATAACCCTGAAGCTGTGGTTTTTATTTCGAAAACATTTACTGATGAAGTTCCAGATTATGCTTTAAAGATTCCAAAAAACAAACTTGTAAAAGTAAAAGCAACAGTCATTAGTGTGTATAAAGCTAACATTATAATAGCAGGTTTTAGAGATCCAACAAAAAGTGGAAGCATTAAACCCAGATTACGCATTAAGATATTAAAATGTCATTACAAATATCGAAATGTCAATTAAATAAGCTACTTTTT
>CAIWDQ010000129.1 GCA_903911455.1 uncultured bacterium | reverse complement strand
CTCAGAAATAAAAAAAATAATATGAGTTTATTTCATAGATTTTAATATAGAAAAAGCTTTATCAACATCTGCATCATTTACAACAATTGTAAATTCATTTGTAGTAGATATTACTTCAACAATATTAATCCCTTCCCAGGCTATCTTTCTTAATATATGATAATAAAATCCTGAAACTTCAGTATTCATTGACGGTAGTTTTAAGGTAATTGATGATAAATTATCAGTATATGAAGTTCGTTTTTCATTCACAAACAATTTTTCAATTTCAAGTTTTAAGCTTTCGCTAACAACAAGATTTGTTTCAAACACTCCTTGCACAAAAATGTAAAAGACTTCATTGTTTTTAGCAATCTTTTTTAATAATTTAATATGTTTATCAACCAAAGTATCTGAGTTCTTAAAGGTATAATCAACCAACTTTGAGCGAACAATTATATCTATTATCTGTGCTAATGCCTTTTCAAGTTTAATAGTACTCATTAAATGTGTTTGATTTTGATATCTTTTCAAAGCCATTACAATTGTACCTATTTCAACTTTATTTGAATAATATTTTTCTACATCTTCTTTAAGTTGTCGTGCTAATGACGATAAATTAATCAAACCTTCATCTAATAATTCAGCAAGAAATGGCTTTCTAATAATTAAATCGCCTACAATTTGAGATACTGTTCGCATAATAAATACTATTTTTTTGCAAAAATAATACAATTTTATAACATTCTGTTAAATTTCACAATGATTATACAAAAATTGTTATTAAACGTTAGATTTTTAATTATTATAATAAACAGATATACTTTTGCACATTATTTGTAAACAAACTTTAAAATAACAAAATCAATTATGTTAGTATTTAAATTTGGTGGAACTTCAGTTGGTAAAATTGAAAACATCCACAGAATAGTTAAACTTATAAATGACGATCAACCAAAGATAGTAGTGCTTTCTGCAATGTCGGGAATTACTGATATTCTTTACGATATAAGCAATTTACATAAATCAAAACAAAATAATAATGCAAGTGAAGTAATAGATATCGTAAAAACGAGATTCCTTTCAACAGCTGAGGCTTTGTTATTTAATAATGATTCATTAAAAAAGTTCTATTCAATACTGGATGATAAGATTTCACACATTAATACTCTAATCAATCAGGATTATACTGATATTATTAAGAACGAAATTATAGTTCAGGGCGAAATCATAACAACCGAATTGATTCAGGTTTATCTTGAAGAGCTTACAATTAAATCTGTACTGATAAGTGCTGTGAATTTCATGTCGATTAATGCCGATAGGGAACCTAACTATATGAATATTGAAAGCAGACTTAAAGATGAACTTAAAAATCATAAGGGAACTAACATATTTATTACACAAGGATTCATTTGCTTAAACCATAAAGGAGAAATTGACAACCTTAACAGAGGCGGAAGTGATTTTACAGCCACCATTATTGGGTCGGTAATCAATGCTTCGGAGATACAAATATGGTCGGATATTGATGGAATGCATAATAATGACCCAAGGTTTGTTGAGAATACAAAATGCATCAAAAATATGTCGTATCAGGAAGCTGAAGAGTTAGCATATTTTGGTGCAAAGGTATTACACCCAACATGTATTTATCCCGCCAAGGTAAAAGGTATCCCGGTTCTATTAAAGAATACATTAAAGCCAAATAATGCAGGAACTTACATCTCAACTATTACCGAAAAGGTAGGAATTAAAGCAATTGCAGCTAAAGATAAGATCACAGCAATAAAGATACAATCAGGTAGGATGTTGTTGGCTTATGGTTTCTTAAGTAAGATTTTTGAAATCTTCAACAATTACAAAACACCCGTTGATATGATTACAACATCTGAGGTTTCCATTTCGGTAACTATTGATAATACTTCAAATTTGGATAATATTGTTAAGGAATTAAAGAAGGTTGGGGACGTTGAAGTACTGCATAATCAGACATTGATTTGCTTAGTTGGCAATTTAGGTGCCGAAACAAAAGGCGAACTCAGTAGAATATTAATAGCCCTGAAAGAAATCCCGATAAGGATGGTTTCATATGGTTCAAATAGTAATAATGTAACGCTTTTAATCAATTCGGAACATAAAATAAAAGCTTTACAGGACCTACATTCTCATTTATTTAGCATTAATTAATTATGTTTTTAGAAAAATATACTGATAAGTTTAAAGATTTATCAACACCTTTTTATTTTTACGATATTCAGCTTTTAAATCAAACCCTTAGTTTGTTAAAAGAGTCATCGCATAAGTACAATTACCATATTCATTATTCTTTAAAGGCAAATTCAAACCCTGAGATACTAAAACTTATTAAAGATAATGGTTTTGGTGCTGATTGTGTAAGTGGCAACGAAATTATAATTGCAATAAATAATGGTTTTTCAAATGAAAGCCTTGTTTTTGCAGGTGTTGGTAAGACTGATGCAGAGATTGAAATAGGATTGCAGAATGATATCTTTTGTTTTAATTGCGAGTCAATGCAGGAGATTGAAGTCATTAATGAATTGGCTAAAAAAAATAACAAAATAGCTCCTATTGCTTTAAGAATTAACCCTTCGGTTGATGCACTTACGCATGAATATATTAACACCGGTTTGCATTCCAGCAAATTTGGCATTGATAAAGAAGATGTGCCTATGGTTTGCGAAAACATTAAACATCTTACCAATATTAATCTTATTGGCATTCATGTACATATTGGTTCGCAGATTACTGATATGAAAGTTTATGAAGAACAATGTTGGGTTGTAAATGATTTAAACAGATGGTTTCGTCAGAATGGTTTTAATATTAAGCACCTTAACGTCGGTGGGGGTTTAGGTATTGATTATGTTGATCCCAATAACTCCATTCCCGATTTTAATATATATTTTGAGACTATTAATAAGAATCTCGCGGTTTACAATTCGCAGGAAGTGCATTTTGAATTAGGACGATCTGTTGTAGGACAATGTGGCGATTTAATTACGAAGGTTTTGTTTATGAAAGAGAACACTCACATACACTTTGCAATTGTAGATGCGGGTTTTACAGAGTTAATCCGACCTGCTTTTTATAATGCTTATCATAAAATTGAAAGCCTTACCTCAACAAATCCTCCTAAAATTTATGATGTTGTAGGTCCTATTTGCGAATCTTCGGATTATATGGGTAAAGATGTTAGTTTGCCTGAAGTAAAACGTGGTGATTTGTTGGTAATTCGTTCGGCAGGGGCTTACGGACAGGTTATGTCTTCTAATTATAATGCAAGAGAATCGGCGAATGCCTATTATTCTGATCAATTATAAAAAGATAATCAACTCTAATTTCATTCTATTTTAAAAATCCTTATTACATTTTCTATCATAACAAAAATATTATCTTTCATTTAAATGGTTGATCATATCATAAACTATTATATCTTCCTATTAGTAGAATATAACAATAATATTAAGCAAATCAACTACATTAACCCTAAATTTAAGTTTCGCAAATAGGATTTCAAGTGTCGCACAGCACAATTCAAACGTCGCAAAACACATTTCAAACGTCGCACAGCACAATTCAAACGTCGCACAGGACAATTCAAACGTCGCACGGCACACTTCAAACGTCGCACAGCACACTTCAAACGTCGCGCGGCACATTTCAAACGTCGCAAAACACATTTCAAACGTCGCAAAACACATTTCAAACGTCGCAAAACACATTTCAAACGTCGCACAGCACACTTCAAACGTCGCACGGCACACGATGAGTCTCGCAATGGACATGATGAGTCTCGCATGGGTGTTCACATTTTTATTATCCTACATTTCAAATCTAAAATCAATCACATCAAGTATCGCAATAAGTATAATAAATTTAAATATCCTCATCAAAAATCAAAAATTTATTATTTCAATAATCACATAGCTTTCCAAGAGTTAATTTTGCTTAATATTTTTTTCTTTTTTTAGTATGATATGATAAAAATGGAGCATTATACACATAAATTATCGCACTATTAACTTAAAATATCTGATAAATCCACTCCAATAAGTCATTTTAATATTAAAATAACTTCATTTCGTGAAGATAATTCTAAATATTTATCACGTGTATGTTGAATGAAATTACTTCATTTCATTAGCTTTTACAACATAGTTCTATTTAATAATAGCCTCAATAGTTAATTTTGCATAATATTTAACATAACTTTAACTTTAAAATTAACATATCTTTGGAATTTTTATTATCTTTACACTTTTTTTTACAGATACTTTTATAAGTAATGAAATTAATATAACAATATATTCACATTTAATTAATTATTAAAATCACAAGTCATTATGAAGAATCTATTATTTTTTCAAAGAAGCAAACTTTTAAAGAAAGTTTTAATAATGGGATTATTATCCATTATTTTTCTGAGTACATCAATGGTTAATGCACAAGTAAGCTTTACCCAAAACACAAATGCAGACTTTTTAAGCGGAGTGCTCAACAACACCGTTGTAGGAAGCAATACTGTTTATTTACAGAACGCTGCGAGCGATGTTGGAACATGGTTAACTACAACCGTACTGCCTCAAACATTAACAGGACAAAAAACGGTATCATGGAACGACAGATTTGTTTATATGATTGGGGGATACAACAACGCTAACTATGTTAATACAGTATATGTTGCAACAATTCAAGCGGGCGGCATCACCGGATGGTCAGCATTAAACCCTTTGCCAGTTGCATTAAGAGATCCTGCTGTTGTAATCGGCACAAACACAATTTATGTAATGGGTGGGCGAAATGGTTCACAAGTTTACAACACAATTTATTATGCCACGCTTAACGCGGATGGTTCTATTGGTGCCTGGCAAACGTCATCAGTAACATTACCAGCTAATTTGTGGGGACATACCGCCACATATATGATGGGATACATTTATGTAGTAGGTGGTTCAAGTTCAATGACTGAAAACACCGCATTAAACACCGTTTATTATACCAAAGTAAATGCATTAAATACATTATCAACATTTACAACCGGCATTAATTTAACTTCAGCTCGCAACCGACACAGCACTATAACCTATAATAATAAGTTATATGTATTAGGGGGTTATGATAACACTGGAACTAAATCAAATACTGTATATATAGCAACACCAACTTTTGATGGAAACCCGGGCAGTTGGACTGCCGGTGCCAATTTACCGGTTGCTATCAGTAATCATTCAGCAGTTGTAACCAACGGAATTATCACAATTATGGCAGGGGCAGTAGGCTCTACATTAAGTAATACAGTTTATTATGCTAATGCAGATGCCGGCACATTAACATGGATCACTTCAAGCTATTTAATGTATGATTATACAAAAGATGGTGCTGCTTTTGCAGGAAATGGCCTTGTATTTTATTCAGGAGGAACTAACTTGTCAGGTACAGCAATTTTCAATTGCCGTTATGCACTCATGACCATGACAACAAATTACGTTAATCACGGAGCTTTTGTTTCAAACCCATTTTATCAACTAGGTGCCGAAAGACCTATTGATTCAGTTACTTTTACTAAAACATTGGCAGGTACATCTAGTTTTCAGATAACTTATAGAACCGCTGGTGCAGATGGTATCTTTAGCGATTGGACAACATTAGCAACAGCTTCACCATTGTTAGTAAGCCAAACAAAGCAATATTTGCAATATGCAACCATATTAACAGGTGTTACAACAAATAATGCTACTTTAAATCAAATAAAACTATTTACACGCGGCACACAATTGAGTGGTAATTTAAATGCAATCACTACATTTACAAAAGCATTAAGTCCATATTGGGCTACAGGAGATATTTCTTTTACAGGAGGCACACATACATTTCAGGCCGGCACAACTATTCTGTTCTTACCCAACACAGGGATGACAGTAAGTCAGGCTAATATTATTTGTAATGGAACTGCTGTTGATTCAGTTAAATTCACTTATTTTACAAGCGAAGTTGGCAAATGGAATGGATTATATTTTGATGGAAATAGTGATGTAGGTGTATCATCACAGTTTTATTATACAGTAATATCAAATGCAGGAAATGGCTCTAACAATGCAAATTTATATTGTAACTCAACAAGCGAACCATTACTGTCACATTGCAGTATTATGAATTCAGGTAGTAATGGAATAAACTTAACTTCTTCAAACATTAGCATTCAAAAATCAATTATCAAAGGAAATGGTACAAATGGTATTTATCTTAACGCATCCAATCCAATTCTGGATTCAACTAACATCTCATATAACCTTGGAGCAGGCGTTTATTATACTTCAACTTCCTCAGTTCCTAATTTTAGTGCTTCAAGTTGTACAATTGATCATAACTTATATGGATTCAGATACCCTTCACCCAACTTTACTTTTACACTACCAAACGGATTTCCAACAGTTACCGGCAATACTTATAACGGAATAGCCATTGATGCCGGCGATATTTCATCAAATCAAAGATGGTACAATATTCCTTACGACTATATTTTACTTGGTACTATTAGGCTAGTACAATACAGTGGCGCAGCTCGTTTAACTATTGAACCCGGTAATACAATTAAAGTTGTGAGTGGAGCTCAGATACAAGTTGGTCTATGTGGTTCATATGGAGGCGAATTATATGCATTAGGCACTATAGATAGCCTTATAACTTTTACCTCTCACAATGGATTACCAGGCGGATGGAATGGAATTTATTTTACAGATTGTAGTGACAATTGGGGAGGGCAAACCCAAATGGATTATTGTGTGATTGAAAAGGGAAATGATTATAATTACTTTTCAGAATACACAACTCAACCAAATTTAATTAATCATTCAATAATCAGGAATTCTTTAAATGATGGAGCAAGATATAGTGTCGCTTACGGTTCTATAACCAATTGCCAATTCTTAAACAATGGCAGGTACCCATTGTATCTTTTAAATCCGGAAGCTAATCCTGTACATACCAATAATACTTATACAGGAAACACAATAAACCGTATAACTCTTAATGGAGGTAATTTTAATGGTTTTGATAGAACATTAACTAACGATAATGCTACTTATTATGTGCTTAATGATATTATTTTAATGAATTATGGCAGCTATTCCAGATTAACTGTTAATCCGGGAATAACCGTTGAGTTTGCTGTCGGAAAGAAACTTCAGGTTGGTATACCTGCAAGTAGTTACGGTGGTTCTTTATTTGCACAAGGTACAGCAATAAATCCAATCATCTTCAAAGCTTTCAATAATACTCCTGGTGGTTGGGGTGGAATTTACTTCCCCGACCAGAATGACAACTGGGGAGGCACTTCAATTTTAGAATATTGTACAATTACTCAAGGGTCTACTTATAATATTTGCGCTGAAGTCTCAAATCAACCAAGTTTAAATCATTGCATTATCAGCAACTCTGCATCTCATGGAATAGTAGAAACCCAATCATCAATGTCAATCCAAAATTGTCAATTTTTAAACAACAATGGTTATCCATTAAAATACAACGATTGGTCTTGTAATTCATTCTTAAACAATAATACATATACAGGTAACACAAATAACTATATTGCTCTTTCAGGTGGTGATTATACAAGTGATAGGCTGCTGTATAACGACGGAATATCTTATCATGTACTGGGTGATATAAGAGTATATTTATATTCAAGTTATAGTAGATTAACTTTAACTCCTGGAATAACCTTATTATTTAATCCAGGCACAAAACTACAAATTGGTGCATCTAATTCTTATGGTGGAAGTCTTTACGCTAAAGGAACCGTTGATAGTATAATAACTTTTAAACCTTTTAATAACACTATAGGAGGTTGGAATGGAATCTATTTCACAGAGTGGAACGACAACTGGGGAGGAACCTCAATAATGGAATATTGTACAATTACTCAAGGCTCTTTATATAATATTAATTGCGAATCTTCGGGTCAGCCTAGCATGAATCATTGTATAATTAGCAACTCTGCATCACATGGTATTATTGAAACATCTTCATCAATTTCAATTCAAAACTGTCAATTCTTAAATAATAATGGCTATCCTCTTAAATATAATGATTGGCCTTGCAATTCATATCTTAAGAATAACACATATATTGGCAATACTATCAATTATATTGCTTTATCAGGTGGCGACTATACAAGTGACAGATTTTATTATAATGATGGAATCCCATATCATATACTAAGTGATATTCGTGTATTTGCATATTCAAGTCATTCAAGAATTACTCTTTCACCTGGTATCACTTTTGCGTTCAACCCTGGAGTTAAGCTACAATTAGGACTTTCGAATGCTTATGGTGGTGATATTTGGGCAGAAGGCACTCCTGACAGTATTATTACTTTCAAACCATACAACAATACTCCTGGTGGCTGGGCAGGAATATATTTCACCGAATGGAACGATAACTGGGGAGGAAACTCTTTATTAAAGTATTGTACTATAACACAAGGCGCAAATTACAATATTAATTGTGAATATTCATATCAACCTACAATTAATCATTGTACAATTTCACAATCTACAGGAAGTGGATTAATAATATATAATTCGTCACTAAACATTAGGAATTCAACATTTACAAAGAATGCAACTTATGGTATTTATGTTGATGGAAGTGGAACAGCTAATATTGGCAATGCAGATTCTTTATCTTCAAATATTTATTCTAATGGTTTAATGGATTTATATAACAATTCAACTGCTGATATAAATGCAAGATATAATTATTGGGGAACAAGTGATTCAGTTATGATATCTTTAAGAATATATGATAAATCAGAAAACCCTGCAAAGGGCAGAGTTTATTTCACTCCATTCTTACAACTACCATTTTTAACTACACCAACCACAACAATGAATGGTGTTATTAAATATGCTAACACAGGTTCAAATCTTATTAAAAATGCAACTATGGTGATAAAGAACTTCCAAGATACAGTAATTGCTACTACAGCATCTAATACATCTGGTCTCTATACGTTCTCTTCATTCCCATCAGGAAGTTATAAAATGACAATTACTCCAGCTGCTCCATGGGGTGGTGTTAATTCTACTGACGCATTACTTGTTTTAAATCATTTTGCTCAGATAAATTTATTAACAGGACTTAATTTATCAGCTGCTGATGTAAACAATAGTCATACAATAAATGGAACTGATGCATTATTTATCATGAAACGATATTCTGGTTTGATTACTTCATTCCCATCTGGTGATTATCTTTACCATTCTGATACAGTTATTGTAAATGGTAATCAAATTACAAATAATATCAGGATGATTTGTTATGGGGATGTAAATGCTTCAAATACACCTGCCAAAAAGAGTTCTTCAACTGTTGGATTAGTGCATGAAGGAAGTTTACTGGTAAGTTCATTTGATGAATTTGACTTAACAGTTAAATTGAAAACAGGAATGCAAATTGGTGCAGCATCATTAGGATTTTATTTTCCAAAAGAATATATTGATATCGTTGGTGCAAAACTTGTTAATGGAAATACAGGATTCCCATGGTCAAGTATTGATGGCTTATTTAAGATGGGTTGGTGTGATATTAATTCATTAAATATAAATAATGATGGTGTTGTTATTATTTTAAGGATTAAAACAAAAGATTTATCAAGTCTAACTTCAAGTATTGCATTAGACATCTTTGAAGAATGTGAGTTTGCTGATCCTTTAGCTATTCCTAATGAGATGGAAGTTGTTTCAATCCCAACAATTACTACTACAGCACTTGGAATTGAGTTGAACAATAGTATAACTGGATTATCTGTTTATCCTAATCCAATTACAGCAAAATCTATTATCTCATTTAATTTAGATAAACCAGGAAATATTCAAATTACTTTGGTTGATATCTTAGGTCATCAAATTAATGAGATAGTTTCTGGTAATTATACTAGCGGTAATCATCAAGTTGAACTTTATTCTAAAGGATTAAAGCCTGGAATTTATTTCTTGAAATATACTTACAACAGTAATAATCAAACTATATCCGATATCATAAAGTTAGTAGTATCTAATTAATAATTGTTTCTATATGAAAACAATAATTTTAAAAATACTAACACTATTGTTTGTTATTATCTGGCCGGGAATTATAGAGGCGCAAACAATAACAACAACTGCGGGTTCAATTACAAGCTGTCCGGGAGAAATCCAGGTTCCTCTCAATGTTACAAATTGTAATGGCGTTGGAGCTATCTCTCTAATGTTGAACTATGACACCACAAAGCTAACTTACATTGGATATCAAAACCTAAATAGTGCAATTTCTACGGGTTTTCTTATTATTAATGCAATTGGAAACAAGATTATAATTAGTTGGGCTAATACAACTGCTGCCAATATTGGCACAGGCACTATTGTACAACTAAGATTTAATGCGTTAGCAAGCACAACAAATATAAATTTTGATTCTCAGACTCAAGGTAGCTGCGAATATAGCGATTTAATTGGAACAATCTTACCATCCACTTACACTAATGGAACTATTACTATAAACCAAGCTCCAACTATTACATCTCAACCTATTGATAATACAATTTTAGTCGGACAAAATACAGGTTTTAGTCTAGCTGCTAGCGGAAGTGGTCTTTCTTATCAATGGCAAATAAGTACTAATGGCGGGAGTATTTGGGCAGATTTAACAAATAATTCAATTTATTCAGGAGTAACTACACCAAGTCTTGGAATTACTAATTCATTATTAATCTACAGTGGTTATAAATACAAATGTAAAATAACAGGAACGTGTACACCTATAATTTATTCAAATGTGGTAACGTTAACAGTTATTTATCCTATTACAACTACTTTGCCAACTAACAATTTCTGCCCGGGAAGTATAACAGTTCCTGTCACTGTAACAAATTTTACAGGGATTGCTGCATTTTCATTAGTTTTCTCTTATAACACTTCATGTCTAACTTACACGGGATATCAAACTCTTAATGCAGCTATATCAGGAGGGAACTTTACCATAAATAATGTTGGTGGTAAAATCTATATGACATGGTCTTCTACAACTCCAGTAACATTTGCAAATGGATCCATTGTTGAACTTCTTTTTAATAGTGCAACTGGCTCAAGCAATCTTACATGGGATATTACTAATAATGGAAGTTGTGAGTATTCAGACATAAACGGAACAATAATTACACCTGTTTTAATAAATGGGAGTGAAAATATTTACACTATTCCTTCTGTTACTTCACACCCTACTAATAAAACTATTGCTAAAGGGCAAAGCACTTCATTTAGTATTGGTTCTTCAGGAACAGGATTAGCATATATTTGGCAGGTAAGCTCAAATGGTGGTACAATATGGAATGATCTTACTAATAATAGTACTTATTCAAATGTTACTACTAGAACTTTGAGTATATCAAATGCTCAATTAGCAATTAGTACTTATAAATATAGATGCAAAGTAACTGGAACATGTCTTCCAATTGTTTTTTCTAATTCTGCAACCCTTATTGTATTACCAAATATAATTACTACTTGTGGTACATCAACGATATGTCCTGGACAATTCTCCATACCAATAACAGTAAATGATTTTATCGGGGTTGCTTCTTTCTCTTTAACATTAGCTTACAATCCTGCAGTAATCACCTTTACTGGATATCAAAATTTAAATAATGGAGTTTCCGCTGGATTTTTTAATGCGAATGCAGTAAATGGAAAAGTTTATTTAACATGGTCAAATATTTCGGATTCTACAATTTCTAATGGGGCTACACTTGTTGAATTAAAATTCACAGGTACTCCCGGGAGTAGTTCTTTTACATGGGATACTCAAACATTAGGAAGCTGTGAATATACAGATATAAATGGACAGACAATATTCTCAACATGGAACAATGGAAATGTAACTATTAATACTCCTCCGTCAATATCTTCACATCCCGTTAATAGAACAACATATGCAACAAACAGTACAACTTTTTCAGTTACCGCAGGTGGCACAGGTTTAAGTTATCAATGGCAGGTAAGTACTAATAGTGGCTCAAGTTGGACTAATCTTACCAATGTTGCACCTTATTCAGGAGTATATACCTCAACCTTATCAATTAATCCTGTTACAATTGCTATGAATTTTAATATGTATAGATGTATTGTATCAGGAACTTGTTTGCCTGCTATAACTTCTAATTCTGCACAACTTAATGTTACACAAACTCCTGTCACAACCACTCCTGGAACTCTTTCAAATTCCTGTACAGGAAATATAAGTGTTCCTATTAATGTTACTAATTGTTTTAATGTTGGTGGAATTTCACTTACAATGATATACGACACTACAGTGATGATATATGATGGTTATCAAGCAGTGAATAGTGCTTTAAATAGTGGATATATTGTTATAAATAGAATTGGAAACAAAATTTATATGTCGTGGGCATCAGCAGGTAATTTAAATATTGGGAGTGGGACACTAATTCAATATAAATTCAAAACAAATACTGGTATTAATACTTCACTATCTTGGGATTTACAGAATTTAGGAGCTTGTGAATATACTGATTCTATTGGAAATATTATTACATCTATTTTTAATAATTCAAATATATCAGTAGTTGCAAATACATTAATTGTTAATGCAGGAAATGATGTTAACATTGCACCAGCTGGATCATCTCAACTTAATGGTTCGGTTACAGGAGGTACATTACCATATATTTACTTATGGACGCCTGCAACTGCTTTAAACAATAACTCTATTCTCAATCCTGTTGCTAATCCATCATCAACAACAACGTATACTCTAACCATTACAGATAAAAACAATTGTTCCGGTTCTGATCAGGTTACTGTAAACGTTGTCCCATTACCTGGTACCGCAGGTGCTATTTCAGGTGCTACTTCTATTTGCACTGGAAATCTTGTTACTTACAGTGTCTCCCCTATTTCCAATGCTACTTCATATATCTGGACAATACCATCGGGTACTAATATTGTCGGTGCAAACAACACAAACAGTATTAATGTTAATATTGGTACTTCAGCTATATCCGGTAATATAACTGTTAAAGGGCACAATTCAACAGGTGATGGAACAATCTCAACATTAGCAGTTAATATTAATTATTTGCCTGATAGTGCTGGGACAATTACAGGGATTACTTCAGTAAATCAAGGTCAGAATGGAGTTGTTTATGCTGTTCCACCTATTAATTATGCTACATCTTATATTTGGACGCTTCCAAATGGTTATAATGGAATAAGTACTTCAAACTCTATTCCTATAAATTTTAGCAACACTTCTTTTTCTGATTCTATTACAGTTGTGGGGCAAAATCAATGCGGGTTTGGAAAACCGTCATCACTATTTATTAATGTTTCCCCCTCTATCACAATCAAGCAACTGACACTACATGCTATGATACAAGGATTTTATCAAGGAAATGGTATAATGAGTCAAACTATGGAATATGATAATAATATTGAAGACTTTGTTCCAAAGTTTGTAAATCCTACATATGTTGATACTGTCAGTATCACAATCAGAAGCGTTGATCCTCCATATTATAACATACTGACTGATTATTATGGAATTGGTTTAAATACTGATGGGAGTATGCCTATTTTAACACTTCCTTCTTCTTTAAGCAATATAAGCTATATTTATGTTGTATTCAAACAAAGGAATAGTTTAGAAACATGGAGTGATTCAGTTAATGTTACTAATTCATTAGTTGATTATAATTTTTACACCCATCCTTTATCAACACAATTTATTGGAAATATGTCAGCTAATTATTCAAATAATATTTATACAGGAAGTTTAATCTGGTCAGGTGAGACTGTAAATGATTGGGTAATTAATATTTTTGATCTTGCTGCTGTCTTTGATTTTATTAATGATCCTAATTCTCCTCTTGGATATTTTGTTGAAGATGTGAATGGTGATGGTGTTGTTAATATATATGATCTTTCAACTGTTTTTGACAACTTAAATCTAGGTGTAGGCTCAATTAATCCATTTACTATTAAAAAATAGAAGTTTACTAAACATTTATTAATATTTAAGAGTTCTGTTAAGTAAATTGACAGAACTCTTTTTATAATCACTTTTTCTATTGCTTTTGTTGTTTTTATTATTCTTTTTAACACTTAAAAATATTTTTATTCTTTTCATCATTATAACCAAAAAAAATATGTAGGTTTGTAAACATATTGTAATTACAAATTAATTGACGACTTTAACATGAAAGTAATTGAGGTTAAGACTAAAAAAAATATTGCTGCTTTTTATAATGTAGCACGCGAAGTTTATAAAAAAGACAAAACTTGGGTTTGCCCTCTTGAAATTGAAATAGAAGGTATCTTTAATCCCAAAACAAATGTCTTTTTTAAAAATGGAGAAGCAATAAGATGGATATTAACTGATGATAATGGTAAGTTGTTGGGCAGAGTTGCAGCTTTTATAAATAAGAACAAAGCTTTTACTTATAATCAACCTACAGGTGGTATGGGGTTTTATGAATGTATAGATGATCAGAATGCAGCATTTATACTTTTTGAACAATGCGAGAAATGGTTGATTGAGCATGGAATGGAAGCGATGGATGGACCTATTAATTTCAGCGAAAACGATAACTATTGGGGACTTTTGGTTGATGGATTTACTCATCCGGGATTAGGGATGCCTTACAATCCTCCTTATTATAAAGATCAGTTTGAAAGTTTTGGGTTTAAATTCTATTTTGAGCAGATTACTAATCATGTTGACCTAAGTCATAAAATACTTCCTGATAGAATTTTTAAAATAGCGGACTGGATTCGTAAGAAGCCCGATTATGAATTTAAACATCTTGAAATGAAGAAAGCAGGTAAATATATTGATGACTTTAAGAAAGTATATGATGATGCATGGCAGTTTCACGAGAACTTCACTCCTATTAATAAAGAAATGCTTTTACGCACCTTAAATAATGCTAAAGCTATAGTTGATGAAGAATTTATATGGTTTGCATATCATGAAAACGAACCTATTGCATTTCTAATTATGTTTCCTGATGTTAATCAAATACTAAAACATCTTAACGGAAAATTGCATTTATTCAATAAACTTAAATTTCTTTATCTTAAAAAAATACACACTATTACAAGAGCGAGAATAACTATAATGGGTGTTGCACCTAAGTTTCAGAAATCAGGTATTGAATCGGGTATATTCTGGCATCTTCAAAATGTTTTGAAAAAGAAATCATGGTATAAAGAATTAGAATTATCATGGGTTGGAGATTTTAATCCTAAAATGAGAGCTTTACATGAGTCTGTTGACGGTAAGTTTGCTAAAAAACATATTACCTATCGTAAACTATTTAAAGATGATTTAGGATTTCAGAGATCAACTATTATACCGAGAGACACTAGGGAGAGAATTATAAATTAATAATTAATAAAAATAAAAAAAATTGCTTTAGCTCCTCTCCTACGGTCCCTGAGCGAAGTCGAAGGGGGAGAGGCGGGGGTGAGGTCATTACGAATTAAGAAAATCAAATCAAATGAAAATACAATTTTTAGGAGCAACAAGAGATGTTACAGGTAGTAAACATCTCATCACAACTAATAGCGGGATTAAAATCCTTTTGGATTGTGGAATGTATCAGGGTAAGGGTATGGAAACTGATGCAATGAACAGGGATTTGGGTTTTGATCCAGAAGAAATAGATTATCTAATTCTATCTCATGCTCATATTGATCATTCGGGGCTTATACCATATATATATAAGCTTGGTTTTAATGGTACAATTCTTTGCACGCCTGCCACACGTGATCTTACTGCGATTTTATTGGCTGATGCAGGTAAAATTCAGGAACATGATACTGAATATAACAACAAGAAAAGAACTGCTCAGGGTTTGAAACCTCTTGATCCTATTTACACAATGAGTGATGCTATGAAATGTATGAGTTGCTTTGTAAGTGTGAGTTATGAAAAGGAATTTATGATTGAAGAAAACATCACTGTAACATTTACTGATGTAGGACACATCTTAGGCAGCTCGGCAGTTAATCTTAGTATTAAAGAAGGTAGAAAAACGAATAAGTTATGTTATACTGGTGATATTGGGAGGTATAATAAGAGGATTTTGAAAGATCCTGAAGCTTTTCCTCAGGCTGATTATATTATTACAGAATCAACTTATGGCGATCGTTTGCATGCTACTCTTCATGATTCTGAAAAAGAATTGTTAAAAGTAGTTATTGACACTTGTACCAAGAAAAAAGGCAAACTTATTATTCCTTCGTTTAGTGTGGGTAGGACTCAGGAAATTGTATATGCATTAAATCGTTTGCAAAATGCTAAACTTTTGCCTGATGTTGATGTATTCGTTGACAGTCCGTTGGCATCAGATGCTACAAACATAATGCGTATGCATCCCGAATGTTTTAATGATGAGATACTTGAAGTAATGACGAAGGACCCTGATCCTTTTGGGTTTAAGAAGCTTGTGTATGTACAAAGTGTTGAGGAATCAAAAGATTTGAATCATCACAACAAACCATGTATTATTATTTCGGCTTCGGGGATGATGGAAGCCGGCAGAGTGAAACATCATCTTGCTAATAACATTGAGAATCCTAAGACAACTATATTAGTTGTAGGCTATTGTGCTCCTGCTACTCTTGGTGCAAAGATTGCAAGAGGCGACAAAAAAGTAAGTATCTTCGGGCATATTTATAATGTAAATGCTGAAATTACAAAAATAGAATCATATTCGGCTCATGGTGATTACGAGGAGATGTTACGATTCTTAAGTTTTAAACAAGATAAGACAAAGGTTAAAAAAGTTTTTCTGGTGCATGGCGAATATGATGTACAGGAAAAGTATGCAACTTATCTTAACGAAAATGGATTTAAAGATATATATATCCCCGAATTGAAAGAGGAAATAGAACTTTAAAATAATTATGAATTATGAATGGGGAAAATAAATATGAATTATGAATTATGAATGAGGTAAGAAAATTATGAATTAAAGATATTTTAAATGTAAAAAGCCCCAACAAATTAATGTTGAGGCTTTCCTAAATCCTTAATTCCAAAATCCTTAATTCTTAATTCTTAATTCATTCTAGCTTACTACTGCACTTACTACCGGACTTAATATTTTTGCCTTTTTAGTTTTCATATCAATATATACAGCAATGTAATATACAGTTTTACCTAAATCTTCGGCACTAAAATTAACTTTTAAATTACCATTGGAAGCCGAACCCAAATGCGACATCTTTAAAATATCTGTTGAAAGTGTAGTTCCTCCTATTTGCATATAGATTTCGATACTTTTAGCATCTTTAGGAACTCCTGTTTTACCATTTGCGCTGTTACGAGTAAATACTTTGTGTTCTAAATGATTACTGGTTATAATCTTAGTAATTCCCGGATAGCTTTCATCTATACTACCCACGATAGATTTTACGGGAGCTCCGCCTGTGTAAATGCCTTTAATAAACCAATCTAGTTCTTTCGCCAATTCTAAATCACCTTTAATTGCAATTTGTGCCTGAGGTGCCCAGTTATTGTTTATTAAATTGGTTAGTTCGCTTTTAGCTGCACTTATACTGGCAGTTTTAGCTTTTACTTGTGCTTGCAATGCTGCTCTTTCGCCAATTGTTACTGTAATTGCATCGGCTTTTAGCTTAATATCAGCCGGTAACGGAACAAGATCAGGAGCTATTAATGGATGGTTGGTAGCTGCTTTAGCCAAGCCTAATACTCTGGCAATAAAGTCGCCTAATGGTAATCCGGTTAATCCTGAAATCAGAATAAGTTCTTTTACTAATTTTTTTGGTGTTGCCATTTTTATTTGAATTTATTATTATTATTAATTTCTGTAATTTTATTATTGATGTTAATTATTAAATAAAGTAAATATACTTTCTTCTTACAAAGCCTTCCCCTAACATTGAAGACGCTTCCCCAAACCTTAGGGGCTCTTCCCCAAACATTGAGGACGCTGCCCCAAACATTACGGACTCTTCCCCAAACATTGAAGACGCTACCCTAAACATTGCGGGCTCTTCCCCAAACATTACGGACGCTGCCCTAAACATTAGGGGCTCTTCCCGCAATGTTAGGGGAAGGCTTTGTAAGACGTCGGGCAAGGCTTTTTTATAGCAGGGAACATACTTCTTATTATCATCCATCCAAATAGTTATATTATCTTTAAGCTCTCTTTTAAAAGTATTAAATATGATAAAATATGATTCAAATACATCAAAAATAAACATTACTTCATTAAAATATCTATCAGAATATTTATTTATTGAAATCGTATTAGAGTTTTGAATGTTCATATTACTGTTATTGAATTTAGATTTGCAAAATTACTATCGTATTTTAGATATTATGTCACATAATTATTGAAAAATGTTACATAATTCACAGGTTTTATAATCAAAATACAATAATTCAATAAATAAAACTGCTTTTGCAGGATATTTTTAAGAAAATTAAATCAGAAGTTGGAAGTTTGAAATTTCTATAACATATTATATATTACCTAACTACACACCTTAAGTTAGATAAAATGTTGCATAATTATTGTAAAATCTTATAAAATTCACAGATTTTTTAAATTAAATACAATGATTCAATAAATAAAAAATAAAGCCATTTTTCGACATGCTTTAGAGAGGGGTTGTAGTCGTAATAAGTAATTTTTAAGTATAGCATTATAATAATAAGGCAACAAAACCGTTTAGTAATGAAACAAAATATTTTTCATGAAAAACAAAAAAAATATCATTACAATTGTAGCAAGTGCTTTAATTTTTACATTTTTATTTCACAAACAAGATTTAGGCTTAAATTTAGTATTTTACGAGCTTCTGTTCGTTGGTTTCTTAATTTTTAATCGTCAACTTAAGTTTAAAACCCTTAACCAGATAAGTTGTACACTGGGGTTTATAATTACATCCTTGTTTACAGTTATTACACACTCAATATTTGTATATTTCATCCATTTTATCGCATTATTATTATTTCTAGGCCTGCTGATTTACCCAGAAGTTAAGTCATTGATAAATGCATTAGGCTTATCGCTTAACACTGTTTTTAAATCACAAATGCAATTAAGTAAAGAATTTTCAAATACAACTTCAAAAAGTAATAATACTTCAAGAAATATCCGTAAATTCAGCATTTTTATAATACCTATATTGATAATAATCCTCTTTATAATCATCTATAGATCATCAAATCCTGTTTTTGATAAATTGTTTGTTAATTTAGACACCTTCTTCCAAAAACTTATGAATAAAATCTTTAATGATTTTGATTTTGTGTTGATATTTACGTTTATACTCGGTTTATTTTTTAGCAATTTCATACTCCTTAGGGTAAGAGACGAAAATATGATAGCTATGGATAAAAATGCAGTTGATGAATTGCAAAGACGCAAAAGGGGCAAAAGATATTTTAAATTCTATGGCTTGAAAAATGAACTTAAAGCTGCATTTTTTTTATTAATAGTATTGAATATAATTTTGATGGTACTCAATATTATAGACATCAACTGGGTTTGGTTTAATTTTGAATGGAGTGGATTTTACCTAAAACAATTTGTACACGAAGGCACTTATCTGTTGATATTGTCAATATTGGTATCAATAGTTATAGTTCTATTTTATTTTAGAGGGAACCTTAATTTTTATTCTAAAAACAAATATTTAAGATATCTAAGCTATATCTGGCTCGCGCAGAATGCTATTTTAACCATTTCTGTCGGAATTCGCAATTTCTGGTACATTAATTATTTTGCACTTGCCTACAAACGTATAGGTGTTTTTATATTTCTTTTACTCACAATTTACGGTTTATATTCTGTTTATATAAAGGTTAGAGATAAGAAATCTGCTTCTTAT
>CAIWDQ010000128.1 GCA_903911455.1 uncultured bacterium | reverse complement strand
TTCATTCATAATTCATAATTTATAATTCATAATTATTTTTATATTTATAACCGAAGACAGGGTTTAAATATAAATGAGAAGAAGAATTATTACTTTCATTAAATGAATTCCTAATATTTATAAATAGCTGTCTTACTCCTTCTCCTTTTAGGAGAGGGTTGGGGTGAGGTCTTAGATCCGAAGTCATGGTTTAAATAAAAAAAAGAAGAAGATTCTAAATTAGTTCTTAATTAAACTTACTTGCGATTTTGTTATTATTTATTGATAAAAGTCTCTTAGTTATTTTAATTTTAATAAAAACATTTAGAATTCCTTTTTTATCTAAAATAAGGATTATTCTTCAAATAAGATAAAATAACTTACATTTCCTTAAAAATGTGAACCCTTCTCCACAAATACCATGCCAAAGTGATTTTTTTGATGTTTTTGTAATAGGCGCATAATGAGCCTTATGGGAACATAAAAAACGTTTCTCAGATTTACTTTGAGCATTATTGATTTCAATATAGTATTATGCAACGCTCCGATGACCTATTTTGATTTCAATATAGTAATAAGTAGCGTTACTATTGCCTATTTTGATTTCGATATAGCAATAAGTAGCGTTACTATTGCCTATTTTGATTTTAATATAGCAATAAGTAGCGCTACTATGAGCACATTTTTTTTTGATAAGGTCAAAGTAACGCTCCGAAGACCTATTTCGTTTTCAATAATGGTCAAAGTAATCTTGAAATGTCTATTAATAAAAATAAAAACCTTCATCTAAACATTGAATGTATTATTCTGAATTTTCACATTGTATTCATCAAACTTACTTTTAATATTTTTAAATTAGATAATGATAAAAGAAGGATTGTTATAGATATATTAAATTATCATAATCCTAAAAGCAAATTTAATATTTCTATTCTTAAATTATCAAACACAAATATCATATGCGATATAATTATTTCAATATTTAAGACTGGAAAGGTGAAATTTACTTTTTATAAAATATAATTCAATAGTATTTTTAGTAATGATAAGTTTTGCTTCTTTAATTCTTAAACTTTTTTTTCAATTTGTATGTTAATTGTTTTTACTTTTGCAATTAATTATATCTAACAATAATAATATTCTTAAAATAAAATAAATTCACATCATGATGAAGAAAATACTATTTATAATACTTCTGATGAATGCATTGATGCTTAATGCACAAGTTAAAGACACAATAACTAAAGAGGATGAAGAAAAGACAACAAACATAAAACTTTCGTTTGAATATATGGATAAACCTGTGTTTTCGGGACGTAATTATATGGAAAAGGGTCCTTTGTTGAGCCCTGAGCTTTCGCTTAACTTTAAAGCTGGTATTTCGTTAGCATTTACTTCTTATTTATTGCCTAATGATACTAGTAATACCCGTCAGTCTGTTTATGGGATATCTTATACTAATGATATTTATGAGTGGTGGAATATTGATGGAGGTGTAAGTTTATATCATACTGTAATTAATAAAGCTGCTACTAAAAAAAGCACTGCAAAAACACAGGTTCAGAATGATTTTGGTATCTCAATGTCAAATACTTTTGATTTTAACTGGATGTATCTGCAGAATTCAATTTATTATTTCTTTGGAACCCAAAAAGGATGGGATGTTATGTTGGTAGCAGGTAAGGATGTGGCACTTGATAACTTAACAGGTATTGAGGATCTTTCAATTTCTCCTAATTTTACTTTTGAAATGGGAAATCACTTTGCTAAGTTCCGTCAATTAAAGAAGGCAATTTTAAATCAGACTGATGTAACAACATCAACCAAGTTTCAGCCATTAAATTATGAGATTACTTTACCAATAGAATATGAGTATTATGCTTTTACTTTTAATATAACACCTGCCTATGCTTTCCCTGTAAATGTTTTACCTTCAGAAAGTAATTTAGGAAGTAATTTCTTTTTTATTTCAGCAAAGATTACTTATCAGTTAGATTTTAAAACTAAGAAGTAATAATTCTTAACTGAACTCAACATATACGTTTTCATCAATCTTAAGACCTAATAACTTTCTGGCTTCATCCTGATTCATGGCTATTTGCAGATAACCATTAGAGTCAAACAATGCAAGTATATCACCTTCGGCTACATCACTATAAGAACTGCTTAGTTTAGTAATTTCGTTATGAATAAAAACTATTCTGAACTTGCGACCTTTCTGCACCTTTTTAAATACTGATTCGTGAATATTGGTGATTGCATTTCCATAAATATCGTTATAAACCACAAGTCCACGTATTCTTTTTTCTTCAACAATTGGAGCATAATTCATCTTAATATGAAGACTCTTTAAAGGTTTCCCTAACTCCTCAATCTTTTTTCCTTTTGCAACATGACAGGCTACCTTAACGAAGATATCTCTTGTAGGAAACGTAAAATAATCGGTGTCCTGCATCACGTCAAGTTCAATAATCAATTCAGGCTCTTCCTCAAATATTAAAGAAAAGAGACCATTATCAGCACCAATAAAATACTGACCTTTATGCTTTATCAAAACATGAGGGCATTCAATAGATGCAATTGAATTAACGGCAATAATATGTACAGTACCTTCAGGAAAATATGTATAAGCATTCTTAAAAATATAAGAAGCTTGCGATATATCATAAGGCGGCACCAGATGAGAGATATCAACGATATTTGCATCGGGTATCTGCGAATAAATACTTGCTTTAATCACAGAAAGATAATGATCTTTCAAACCCCAGTCACTTGTTAACGTTATTATAGACATTTAGATTTTGTAAAATAAGTTTTCAAAATTAATAATAATTTGCGTTAGAATGATATTTTTTAATAATTTTGATAACAATTTCTATAACACAAAAACTATACATGACAGAAAGAATAATTACGTTAGAATCAATCAATCCCGCAGAGATATTCGGAGTAAACGATAAGAACATTGAACTATTAAAACTATTTTTCCCGAAATTAAAGATCATTGCAAGGGGAGAAATCGTTAAAATTTGTGGAGATAAAGATGAAATTACGACATTTGAAACTAAATTTGAGACCATTTTAATGCATTATGACAAACTAGGTAAGGTAACCGAACATGATATAATTGAAATCATGGAATCGGATAGTGGGAAATCTATGTTTGATAAAGAGCAAAACGATGATGTTCTGGTTCATGGGCGAAATGGTATGTTAATAAAAGCACGTACTCCCAACCAACAAGTAATGGTAGATGAGTGTCAGAAAAATGATTTGCTTTTCGCGATAGGCCCTGCCGGTTCAGGCAAAACATATACAGCCGTTGCACTTGCAGTAAGAGCTTTAAAGAATAAAGAAGTTAAAAGAATTGTATTGACGAGACCCGCAGTTGAAGCAGGAGAGAATCTAGGTTTTCTTCCTGGAGATCTTCGTGATAAACTAGATCCTTATTTACAACCACTTTATGATGCTTTAAGAGATATGATTCCAACACAAAAACTTCTTTCATATTGGGAAGATGGTACAATTGAGATTGCCCCTCTTGCATTTATGCGTGGTAGAACGCTTGATAATGCATTTGTTATTCTAGATGAAGCACAGAACTCAACAGAGAATCAATTGAAGATGTTTTTAACTCGTATGGGGAAGTCTGCAAAGTTTATAGTTACAGGAGATATTACTCAGATAGATTTACCAAGGAATCAATCTTCAGGATTGGTGCAAGCTACTAAAATACTTCAGAATATAGAAGGTATTTCTTTTATATTTTTAACTGAAAAAGATATTATCAGACATAAATTAGTGACAAGGATTATTAATGCTTACAATAAGTTAAATTAATTTAGAAGTTTTCTTCAATAATATTAATTATCTCTTTCATTGAATTAATAACGTAATCTGCTTTCTGAAAATCTCCTGCAATATTATAATCATTATATAATATAGTATGCATTCCAATATTCTTGGCACCAATAATATCTTTTTCATAAAGATTACCAATCATTATACATTCATTGGGATTAAGCCCTATATTATTAATGATTGTTTGAAAGAAAAGAATATCCGGTTTTTCATACCCCAAATCTTTTGAAGAAAAGAAATGATTAAAGTATTTATCTGCATCAATTCTCTTCAAAGCCTTAATCATAGCCTCAGTATCCGATTCACCGGCATTAGTTGCAATTACTATTGTATATTTATCATGTAAATACTGTAGAGTATCTTCTACATCAGGTATATATTCAACATGTTCCCATGTATACATAGGCCCTTTAAGCTTAGGATAATCTCTCATAATAGTATCAC